>JAUZOM010000070.1 GCA_030706465.1 Bacteroidota bacterium
CCCGTTTTGGGTGATTAAATAGGCTTTATTACTGGTTGCCAGGGTGTCTAAACTATAGTTGCCTCCGACCTTTAATTCCGTTGGAGTTAACCAGTTCAGAAAAAAGCGGTCCCAGGCAGAATAAGAAGGTGGAGTACGTCCATTATTTAAATAGGGGCCATAGTCCATGATATCCCATTCCGATAAGGTATGATGATCAGTCCCCGAGGTAACATAATAATCCGGTAATCCCAGCACATGACCGAATTCATGGCAAAATGTGCCGATACCGCACATAGTACTGCCGCTATTACCCCGCAACTCCGATGTGCAGGCATAATCGGATACAGAGACACCATTAAAGATGGTGGATAAATCGGCTAGGGTCCATCGCTGGGGCCAAATGCTGTTCTTGGGGCCACCTTCCGCTTCATTATAACCGGCATAATAAATAAAGACGTTGTCCACAACCCCATCTTTGTCCGTGTCATATTGTGAAAAATCAACGCCGGCCTGTGATGCTTTGGTACACGCATCAATGACCATCTGGCGGGGATTTACGTCGTTTCCGCTGGCATTATTTCCACCATAATAAGCCATGGGTTGGGGTAAGGTATACGGGCCAACCACATCAAACTGAGGATTAAACACTCCCATAGAGCTATCATGGAAATAATCGGTAGCTGACCCCGTGCCGCCATTTGTAGAATAGCCCTTCTGGTTTAGTAAGTTGGTGAAAGCTGTTTGGGGATCCGTAGTAACAAAACTTTTGTCTTGGAAGCTGACCAGAATGACCAGTGATTTGGGTGTCCCTTTTAGCGGATAACTCTTTTGTCGTGTCGAAGCAGATTTTGCTCTTGAAACACGAGTAGCCCTTCTTAGCAGGCTTAAATCTAAATTGGATTTGAGGTTTTGAATGAACTGTTTTTCTTTCGCTGAACGTTTCTCAATATTGGTGGCTCTAACGGCTGTACTTATCAGATTTCCATCTGCATCGGCCTTAGCGTATGTCAATATGCCCTCAGCATCCCGGACTAAAGCATATCCATCCAGGGTAGTTTCATAATTGAAGTATTCATCACCATGTAAACGAACAGTTAATTCAGTTCCATCCGGTTGAATTATATTGATTGGATAGGGTGTCGCTTTTATGGCAAACAGGGTCGTGCTGAAGAATGTTGAAGCCAAAAACAAAATTAATATCGTTGAAAAACTTTTCATTCTTAATGCTTATTATGATTTTGATGTAAAGCAGTATCAACCGCGATAGCAAATCTTCCTATACAGGGAGCCGATTATCATTAAATAGCAGCTATATCCGGAAGCATCAAAGATGATGGCCCCCGGGAGTTTGAATACGTCCGGGAATTAGTTCCGGTATAAGTTCTTAATCAATCGGCGTTAGAAAGGCAGCTTAAAGCCACTTTCTTCAACCTGTTGTTCGACCGTATGCTTTTGTTTCTCTATGCTTTTTCCTATCTTGAAATTATAGCTGTACATGATCACAAAAGCTGTTGTCATGCCCATGTACGATTCTGTCCGTTGGTAAACTGAATTATTCCGGAGCGTTACCGTATTATCGAAAAACTTAGCGGCAAAAGGATTAAATGCAATAATGTTCAGGCTGCTGTTGTTCTTAAACTGCTTGACCAGTCCCACAAAATAGAAAGGCGACGCTTTCGTTTCTGTCTGTCCGTCCAACACCGGCCCGTTTATATTAAACATGGAGATAAACTTCAGATCCCACGGCAAGGGGAACATCACAAATGAATTCCAGTTCCAGCTTCGTTGGTTTGTTGGAATAATCTGGTCGAGGTACCTGTCGATATGATTGAACGAATACCTGAAATTGGAGTTAAACATTACCTTGCCGATTTGTGAATTAACCGACAAACCGCCTCCTGCTTCATAGCCGTTGGATACATTGTCAGGTTTACTTTCGAACACATTTGTATGGTCAACCTGACTGATGATTGTTTGAATAAGGCCGGTCTTATACTCGTAGAACAACTGGGGCGCCAGGTTGACCGTTACGTTCTTCAGCGTCAGTTTTACATTGTAGGTCAATTGAAAATTATCCCGGTAAGCCGGTTTAAGGTTGATATTGCCCCGACTGGTCGATTGGCTGTCCACAACGCTTACAAACGGGTTAAGCTGTCCGGCTGTAGGCCTGATCACCCGCCTGGAATAGGCCAATTTAATGCTGTTGGCATCATTAAATTTAAGGAACCCATTGGCATACGGAAGCGGCGAAAAGTAATTGCTGTTTCCCTGGGAATTGATAACCACATGAGAGGTTTCAAACCTTGACCCGATCTTAACACTCCCCTTTTTGAAATTCCTCGATAATTCGGCATAACCTCCAAGCCGTAAATCGGTATAATCCAGATTCTTATTCTGAACCTGAGAACTGGTATTGTCGATTATATAGCGATTATAATTGCCACTTACGCCCGCATTGAAAGAATATACACTATCGAAAGGCAATGTATAGTTGGACTGGCCGGTAAAGGTTTGTGTTTTAGTTTTGCTCTTCTCATTTTGCCACGGGTTGGTGAGAAGCACTGTTGTATCGATAGGACTGTAATTTATATTCCGGAAATCTGTAACATTTGTATTATTCAGGCTCGTGAAATAATTCAGTTCCACTTCATAGCCATGCTGAGTGTTCTTATTGAATTTATGCTTATAGAACAGCGAGGAAGTAATTCCGTTATTATTGCTTTTCGAATTGGTAGACGTACTGAAAATACTGTTCAGTATAGCATTTGAACTGTTGTAATTCCAGGCATCGCCATTGACCCTGGACGCATTGTTGTTGAACGACACATTCAGGTTCAGGTTGTTCAGCTCGTTGGGATCGTAAATCAAGCCCAGATTGACATTTTGATTGTTTCCCTTGATGGCCTGTTTGCTGGTCCGTTGCAACTCATCAGTCCCGGCAATACGGGTCATATCCGACATATAATCAAAGTTATGGAGCATACCGTTGGCAGCCACATAATACGAAACCTTCTCCTCCCCGTAATCAAGGCTTCCGTTTAACCGTCCGATATACGAGTCCGAACTCAGGGGCAATGCAAAAACATTGACCATTCCTTTCAGCCCAAAACGCATAGCCGGATTGGTTACAATATTGATCACCGCGTCCACATCGGCATCGTATTTACCCGATGGACTGGTAATAACTTCCATCTTATCAATCTGCGAAGGATGCAACCTCTTCAGGTATTCTTTATCCCGGGTTATGCCGTCGACTTCTATTTTAATGTTCGATTTGCCGTTGACCGTGATATCCTCATTCAAATAGTCCACCTGTACGGCCGGCACCTTGCGGAGCACATCGAGCCCATCGGTCGATGTTTTCTTAATCCCTTCGGGTATTCCATAGATAGTCCGGTCGCCCAGCTCCGTAACTTTCACTTTCGTTCCGTTCACTACCACCTCTTTGATACTATAGGTCGAAGGCTCCAGGGCGATACCGCCCAAATTGTTAATCATACTCTTCCTCTTGGGAACCACGCGCAACGATGTGGTTTTATAAACCAGGTGCTTCACCCTTAAGCAGTACGTTTTAACCGTATCGGCTTTATAAAACATAAAAAGCCCTTCCGAGTTCGACTTCGCCAGTTCAACCGTACTGCTGTCGGGCAACTGCAGCAATTCTACGCTGGCTCCTTCGACCGGCTTGGACGTTTCCTTGTCGGTAAGGCTGCCGGTTATTACCTGCCTGGCCTGGACATTCGCAACCACCATACACAACAGGACGATGAGAAATTTATTCATCATTTCTAGGGGTTATTGTCGATCGGTTCGGGTATTTATTTAATCAAGCTTGTTTCCACCTGCGAATCCACGGACATGGGTATTTTCATCTCATTGCCATTATTCTTCATCGTCAGGGTCCCTTCAATATGTCCTTTTGTCGTATTGTTTGAAATCAATCCGGTTGTTATATCCAGGGTACCATCGGAGGTCATGGTTCCTTTTAATTCCTGCTGCATTTGAGCAGCCGGATCGGTCGAAGGCATGGATTCTATTTCCGCTTTACCTGCTATGGAAGCCCGGTTATTTTCCACGCCTTTCAACGTATAGGAGTTGAGTGATAACATGGACATGTTATTGGCCATCAGGAAGTAGGATGTTTCCCAGGTATCACCTGTTTTCACTGCTTTTTCGGGCAAATAAGCAAACAGCGGTTCGATCATGCTCTTGAGGGCCGATTCCTTCAACAATCCATCTGCCTGTGTTTTAGCCTGGTCCCTTTTGGTGGCAGGTATCGAATCGATAACAAACAGAACACTGTCTTTAAACTTCCCATAGTTTACAAAATCAATAAATTTCCCGGCTGTCGAAATCTTTGCAACAAGCTTATACGTACTCATTTTATTCATAATCTTCTCCAGCGGTTCGCTGCCTGCGGGTTTAGCCGAATTTGTTTCCCGGTTAAACATCACCGAACTGATTTTCGATGCAATGGTATCAAATTTAAATTCAATATCCATCATCTCATTCTCCTGCCGGAGCACTTTGTAACTAATGACCGTATTGGAGGAAGCATTTACAGCAAACTGCTGGCCATTGGCCGTTTGTTGAATAGCTTGCTTGCTGGTGCTTTTGATCCTGTACAATTTACCCTTTTCAAGGTTCAGCTTGAGGTTGACAGGCGTTTGAGCCAATAACGAAATACCCGTAAGGGCTAAAAAAACTATCGGAATAAATGCTTCCATGTTCTGAATAAATTAATGGATTTGTATCGTTGGAATTAATTTTTGTTGCTTTATCTGTTTTTGCCAAACCGGCAATACCCGTTGCTTTACCCTAACCGTATTTGACCAGGAGTGCCTGCGGACGGTTCATAACGACCCGTATTGGGCACCGGTGCTGTATATAACCATTCATTCCTTTGCAATGTTCATCACCGGTATCTTCTTCTTTCCGGCAAAACCAACCGCACGGTTATGCGGATAACAAATGCCGGATAGAATTTGCCCGTTATATAATTCTGCTTTACTAAATTAAGTACAGTACGGGAATTAGTATCTATTATTCAAGACAGACCTAACAGGTTTTAAAAACCTGTTAGGTATCCTATCTCGCTAAAAATATCTTTTAAATTGTATAAAATAATTATCATTCAACACTTAAAACAAAAGTAAACAGGATATAAAACCGGTACCTGAAAATAATCAGGCCGGATGATAACACGCTGATGACACGGACGAAAAGTGCTAACGCTTTAAATAAAAACGTGGTTTAGACCGGTTAATTGTTGTTACGCCCTCTGTTTTAATTAAAAGAAGTGCAAATATAACTGTATTTTTATAAATTAACATAGATAATTGTCTAATTCTTAATATTTTCATACAATTCTAAACTCCCGGGTAGAATTCCCGGCCATTTCCACCCGATATTCCAGTCATTCTTTCAAATCCACGCCAAGGGATTCCAAGAGAACCGGCTCCCGGCCCCCGGTATTCCATCGCATTGCTCCTTCCTTCTGCCTAACTTCCGGTTTATCCCTGGAGAATTCCACACTAAAACGAATAGAGAAGATACCTGCTTCTATTTTACTAAATTAAAACAAATAATCCAACCCACCACAATCACAACAGAACATAAAAACAAAATAAAAAAGAATACAAGGGAAAAATACCGATCGGTACTGTAAGATGACAAACTCAGGAAGCTGGTTGGGAATAATATTTCCAGTGCGAACCGGTGCGGCTATTGTGGTTGATTCTTTCTGTTTTGAAGTCAGGTTCACAAGAAACCCGGTAGAACCTATTTTCTTTATTTCCCATGTTTCACGCAAACGGAGCTTACTCTGCTTCCGTTTTAGGTATAAAGGGGGATCAGATAGATTTCAGTGAGGGTTGAAAGGGCTATACCTATCCGAACCCTCTCTGAACCCCCACTATACTGAAACCAAACGGCGGAAGAGATTCGAGGAAGCTGAGTTAAGACAAAGTTGTAACCTGAATTAGAATACACACACGCAAATGCACTGACAAATACTGGTTTACGAGTTGTTTAAAAATTAAGTTTAACGGGATACTTGCACAAAAGAGGAAGCTGGTAATAAAAAAAATCGGTACAACCGGATTCGGCAGGATGCTTGAAGCGGGCAGTCCACCATCCCGTCCATTATCTGTAGCGGCAAATGGTAAAGTCCTGGAATTGCTCTCCGGTTTAAGCCGGAGAGCAATAAAAAATCTGCATGACGGATAATCCCTGAACTTTCCATTAAACCTTCTGTTTTATTTGAAGTCTAATTTCTGTAGATTTCAATCGCAGGAAGACTTTCATTTGTATAACATAATAATTTATTCGTATGAAAAAATTCTTTGTGTTTATTTTGTTGTCAGTTACAGCGTTACCTCTTTTTGCCGGATCGGCTATCCGGGGCAAAATCATGGATACCGACACGCATTCCCCCCTCCAGTATGTTGATGTGGCCTTATTCAAAATCGGTTCTAAAAGCCTTACCAGCGGTGTAACAACCGACTCACTGGGTGCCTTTGTATTTCCATCCATCGACGATGGGAAGTATATCATGCGGATTACCTTTATCGAATATACGACGGTTACCAAAACGGTAGAGATAGCCGGCAAGCCGGTGGACCTTGGGATCATCAATTTAAAAGGGAATACGAAAAACCTGGGCGAAGTGGAAGTGGTGGGACAGGCGCCCCAAATGCGTTTCGACATAGACAAAAAGGTTTTTAGCGTCGACCAGAACATATCGGCGGCAGGAGGTTCGGCTTCCGACATATTAAAAAATATACCCTCGGTTAATGTGGATACCCAGGGGAATATCTCCCTGCGGAACAATGCGAATGTAGAAGTATGGATTGATGGGAAAGCATCCGGCCTGACAGCCGATAACCGGGCGCAGGTACTCGAACAAATGCCGGCAGAAAGCATTGAATCGGTTGAAATCATGACGAACCCGTCGGCTAAATACAACCCGGAAGGTTCGGCCGGCATCATAAACCTGGTCATGAAGAAGAATCATAAGGCCGGATATTACGGGAGTGTATCCGCGGGGTTAATCTATCCATTCGGAGGAAAATTGGGCAGTTCATTGGGTGCCAGCATCAATTACACCAGCACGAAAGTTGATGCGTATATCAATCTGGGCTACCGGGACATGAATTTCCAGGGAGGCGGTTATACCAACCGGACTACGTATAACGGCAATAATACCTTGTTACTGAATCAAAACAGCACCATGACAAATTCGTTCTCGGGACTCTTCACCCGGGCCGGTATTAATTATCATTTAGATATAAAAAACACCATCGGCCTCAATGGCTTTGGGTTGGCGGGCAGCGGCAATACAACCAATGATATTCATTATTTACTGACAAATCCGGTATTAATGAACGCATTGCCTTTACGTAATTACAGCCAGAATAACACCGGAACTTCGACACGTCCGAGCCTAAATGTAAACCTGGATTACGAACACGATTTTAACAATAAAGGATCCAACCTGCTGGCTAACCTCTCCTACTCGAGCCATAACCGGGAAAGTGACAACTCGTATGTACAAAGCAATGCCGGATCGGCCCCCCAGTCCGAAATAGCCCAAAACTCGACCAATAACAGCAAAACGGGAGAATTCAAATTGGATTATACGGGTAAGATAAACGAAAACAGCAAGCTGGAAGCCGGCTGGCAGAGTGATGTGACCAACATGACTACTTCCGCCTCCGGATACGACAAGTTGCATTTAATGGGAATCCCTTCCTATTACAATAACTTTAATTATGATGAACAAATTCATGCTGCCTATGTAACCTATGGCACAAAATTCGACCAGTTGAGCGTACAAGGCGGTTTACGGGGGGAGTATTTCCGGAAGAAATCGACCAATACAACGTCCAATGCCGTACAGCCTATTGCCCCGAAGTCGTACACGGAGCTATACCCCAGTTTATACCTGACCTATGCCTTGCCAAACGACAATGAATTACAGTTAAACTATTCCCGAAGGGTCAACCGTCCCCGGGGGCAGCAGATTAACCCATTTCATAATTATTCCGATTCGACCCGGATAACCTATGGAAATCCGAACCTGGATCCCGAATTCACTTCCTCGGTTGAATTAAATTATTTGAAGAGTTGGGGCGAGCAAACCATCTCGGCATCCGTCTATTATCATTATACCGATAACGTGATACAGAATGTCCAATTTCTGCACAGCGGGGTCATGGAAAGCTCCTTCCTGAATGTAACCAAATCGCAAAACACCGGGCTGGAACTGATAGCCAAGAATCGATTACTGAGCATGCTGAATCTGACCACTTCATTGAATTTATATTACAGCAAACTGGATAATGCCGTCTATGTAAATCCGTATGATTCAACCATTACCACCCGTATCCCGGGCCAGGATAACTTTTCCTGGACTGCCAATATACTGGCCAACATCACGATGAGTAAAACGTTCTCCGGGCAAGTGACGGCACGGTATAATTCCCCCCAGATCATAGCCCAGGGACTTAAACAAGACAAATACTCCATTGATTTGGGAGTCCGGAAGACATTCCTGGACAGAAAACTCAGTGTGAACCTGAATGTGCGGGACCTGCTGAATTCGAACAAAGACCGGAGTACGACATCCGGCACCGGATTTAGCCAACGTTCGGAATCCTATTTCCATACCCGGATGGTGAATCTTTCCATCAGCTATAACTTTGGAAATTCCAAACCGCGAAAAGAGGATATAAAGAAAAAACAGGAACCGCAGGAACCGGATATGGAAGACGTGGAACAGTGATCAGTTGACAGTTAATTATTGAAGCCTTCTGCGGAACTCGGAACACACCAAAGCGGTAGCAATTCCCACATTAAGCGATTCGGAAGTAGCTTGCCCGATGGGATAATTAGGTATCAATAACCGTTCGGTAACCAATCTCTCAATATCGGGCGAAATGCCGTTCCCTTCATTTCCCATCACAATGATTCCATGCTGGGACAGGGGCTTATCATAAATAATTTCCCCATCCATAAAGGTCCCATAAATAGGCATTTTCCAATTACCGGATTGAAGGAATGCCACCAGGTCGACCGTATGGACCTTTACCCGGGCCAATGCCCCCATGGTAGCCTGCACCGTCTTTGGATTGAAAGCATCGGCAGAATGTTCGGAGCAAAAGACATCGGTGATACCAAACCAATCAGCTGCACGCAGAATCGTCCCAAGATTACCGGGATCCTGCACATCGTCCAATGCCAGGGAAAGTTTTCGGTTTAATTCTTCTGCTTTCCAGGTAAACCGGGGCTTTGTAAAAACCGCCACAACACCCTGCTGGCTCTTTTGATTTGACAACTTATTCAGTTCTGTTGCATCGACCTCTATTATTTCGTCCGCTTTGACCTGCCTATTCTCACTTAACCACCCGGGCGTAGCAGCCAGGAGCGGACAATGAAAAGCAGGCAGCAAATCGAGCACCAGTTTGGTGCCTTCAGCCATAAAGAGACCTGTTTCATCACGAAATTTCTTTTGCCCGAGGCTTTTAATCAGTTTTATCTTACTTTTTGAAATCATGGTTGTTCCGGTTAGCGGCTGTTAGTTGAATTATCTCAAAACATACAGGATACCTATGAGTGTTTATTACATTTGATTTTAAAACCGCCGGAAACCGCTACCGTGGGCAAGGAACAACGGAAGGTTTCAGCATTTCATTTTATCCCTTCAGGGAATGAAAGGTTTAAAAATTATGATACAAAGCTAACAAAGAAAACTTTAAAAAGCTATATTTGCAAATTATTTTTAATTCTTTTTTTGCACTTAATATGAAGATCCGTGTTTGTGGTATCCTGTTGGTTTTTATTTTACTGCTTTCTGCCTGCAGAAGCACGAAGTATGTACCGGATGGGGAATATTTACTGGATAAAGTAAAAATAAAAACAGACAACAAGGATATTAAGCGCGATGCCCTGAAAGATTACCTGCGGCAAACACCCAACGCTGCCATTATTGGACTATTCCACATGCAACTGGGAATCTATAATCTATCCGGGAAAGACACTACAAAATGGATCAACCGGACCCTCAAGCGGATCGGTGATCCGCCGGTTATCTATAGTTCCACACAGACTGCTCTCTCTGCCCAGCAAATCCAACGGGTACTGGAGAATAAAGGGTATATAAACGCCCAAGTCCATAGTAATACCACCACCAAAGGCAAGAAAGCCAAAGTGGAGTATGTCATCACATCCGGTACTCCCTACAGGCTGCGTGATTATAGGACCAACATTAGCAATAACGAATTAAACGATATTGCCCGTGACACTTCCAGGTCGTTGATCCGGCCCAATATGTTGTTCGATGTCGATGCTTTGAATGCGGAACGGGAAAGGATCAGCACCCGGTTCCGCCAACAAGGTTATTACAATTTCAATAAAGATTTCCTGGACTATTCCGTCGACAGCACGCTAAATATCCACAAAGTAGATGCTACCATGGAGTTGCGGGATTACTTAAATCATTCCGGCGATTCCATCAACAAGGTTATATTTAAAAAATTCACCATCCGGAAAGTTATTTTCTTTACTAATTCGGATGTAAATGCGACTTCCGAAGTAACCAATAAAGAAAAATCAGATACGGTTCAGTTTCGGGACTTTCTGTTAGTGACTCCGAAGAAGCGGATTCTTAAACTGGATGCATTGGTTCAGAATACATTCATAAATCCGAAATCTCTATACAGCGATGAAGCCGTTGAACGTACCTATTCGGCCTTAAACTCCCTGGGACCGATCAAGTATGTAAACATCAGCTTTAAAGAAGTGGAAAACGGCTTACTGGATTGCTACATTGTTATAATTCCGGCGAAGACGGTTTCCCTGTCATCGGAACTGGAAGCAACTTATACAGCCGGCTATTGGGGCGTGGCAGGAAACGTGAATGTAGCAAACCGGAATATCTTTAATGGGGCGGAGACTTTGTCCTTATTGGGCAGAGGGGCATTTGAATGGCAGGATGGAGTCTGGGCCCAGGAATATGGAGGACAAGTGGGACTGAAATTCCCGAGAGCAGTATTACCCGTGGGAAGTTTTGATTTCAAGAGGAGCATTCATGCCAATACTGAATTTACCGGAGCATTCAGTTATCAGTTACGTCCGGGAGAATTTACCACGACCAATGTCGGGGCAGGTATCAATTACTCCTGGAAAAGGAAACAATACGAACATTTTTTCCAGTTATTCGATTTAAGCTACGTCCAGTTTCCCTATATAAATACGGTTTTCCGTGATAGCTTTTTAAATCCGTTAAAGCCTAAATTCAACCCCTATAATTATGAAGACCATTTTATTATGCGCATGGGGTACGCCGGCTCCTATACAACCTTTAATCCGAACCGTCCGTTACAGGATTACTCTATAACACGATACTCGGTTGAAACGGCAGGAAATTTATTAAACGGATTCAGCCATTTGCTTGGAAGTGCAAAAGATTCAACCGGAGCCTATCAGCTTTTTAAAATCCGGTATGCCCAATACGTTAAAGGAGAGTTTAATATAACCCGCCATCAGATTTTTGATCCGGAGAATCAATTTGTTTATCACATGGATTTCGGGATTGGCATTCCGTATGGGAACGGGAACGTCATTCCGTTTGAGAAACGATTCTACAGCGGAGGAGCTAACAGTGTACGGGGTTGGGGTGAAAGCACGCTGGGACCGGGCATTTATAAGCGGATTACCAGCTTACCCCGTGATTTTAACCAGGTAGGCGACATTAAGCTGGATCTGAACATGGAATACCGGACCAAAATGTTCTGGGTAATGGAAGGCGCTCTATTTTTAGATGCCGGGAATATCTGGACTATAAAAGATTATAATACCCAACCCGGTGGAGTCTTCCGATTCGATACTTTTATGAATCAGATTGCCATGGCTTACGGATTAGGGTTACGCTTTAATTTTTCCTTTTTTATATTCCGCATCGATTGGGGCCTAAAACTTTATGATCCTGTTTTAAATCGCCGGGACCAGTGGCGTATCAATCCGGGATGGGACGACATGGCCCTACACTTTGCTATCGGCTATCCGTTCTGAATAATTCATAATGCATAATTATGAATTAGCCTTCGCTGCTTTCTTAGCAATCTGTTTTAGTTTAGCCGCTGCTTTTTTATCCCCCAACAAATCGAATGTCATTCGGTGGTAAGGTGTTGTACCGTGCAGACGAATAGCGGCACGATGCTTTTGAGTGGGATAGGCTTTATTTTTATCCCATCTGTATTCAGGGAATTCATTGTGTAGGTGCAGCATGAGTTCATCCCGGTGAGTTTTAGCGAGTACGGAAGCTGCCGCAATGGAAAGGTATTTACTATCTCCTTTTACAATCGTTTGATAAGGAACTTCAGCGTAGGGCTTAAAGCGATTGCCATCGACAATTATAAACTCAGGACGGAGATCCAGTTTGTCCATGGCACGATGCATGGCCAGGATCGATGCGTTCAGAATATTGATCGCATCAATCTCCGTATTATTTACACTGGCAACAGCCCAGGCCAGGGATTCCTTTTCGATAATGGGACGAAGGGCGTCGCGTTCAGCCTCGGTCAATTGTTTTGAGTCGTTCAGCAACGGGCAATCAAAGCCGGAAGGTAAAATGACGGCAGCTGCCACTACCGGACCGGCCAAACAACCCCGACCTGCCTCGTCACAGCCACACTCATACGTAAAAGCAGAGAAGTTCCCTTTTAACGGAACATGTTGTTCAGGATGCCCGGTCGGCTTAATCTCTTTTGTGGGCATCACGGTCTTCAATAGTTGAATGTCTTTTATCATCATCCTGTTTATTCCGCTTTGCTTCGTCCCATAATGTGGGGCCAAACTTCAGAAGCGGTTTATAACCTATCGATTCTTCTTTCGTTTTCGGTTTTATAATTGTAAACCGGCTATCCAGGGCATCAAACACATTAAGCAATACACTTACGATCAGAGCATACTTAAGTGCCCCAAACACCCCGCCCAATAATTTATTTATTCCGCCAAGTGACATCGAATCAAAGATCTTATCAAGCATCTTGGCAACCAGGAGCAATCCGAAAGCAATGGCAACAAACAGGAAAAAATAAGCTAACGGAAGTGCCGTTTTAACCGAAAAATTAAGTTTGTGAATCAGAAAGTTTGAAATAAACGGGGCAAACAGTTTTGCGCCATAAATACCCAATAGAATGGCAGCCAGGGATGTTAATTCTTTAATCAGCCCTTTGAAAAGGCCAAAAACAAATCCCAACGTGATAGGGACCAGGAGTGCAAGATCTAAGGTGTGCATATTTAAAGTTTATTTGTTGCAAAGATAAGAAAAAAAGATATTAAGTTTAACTTTATTATACCTTCTGCCTACGTTTTATTCTCCGAAAATTAATTTATATAAAAATACAGGGTGGATATTTGATTTTATTTCTGGATAATATGTTATTGGTTTTAAAGGAGATAAGATCCTGAGCATTCGAATTATCCGTGGCAGGATCCTCTATTTATCCATTTTTATATTTTTGGCATAGTAATTGAATGGTTTATTACACTTAAAATCACTATTTTTACAGACTATTATTCACCGCTTAATAATTTCGATTATGAAAACAAAAGTAGCAGGCCTTTTAGTGGCATTTTCCCTTATAACCACACTTTGTGCGGCTCAAAATAAAATTACCGTTGAGGCTCAAAACAGTGATATCAGCAATAATCTCGACTTAAAAGCCGTAGCTACTGTTTTTGGTGAATCGCGGGATTTGGAAGAATTTGAAAAGAAACTGAACGACTATGACAGCCAGATTTCAAATCTAGACTTGAACAATGATGGCCAGGTTGATTACTTACGGGTCATTGAAAAAACAGAAAAGGGAGTTCATGTAGTAGAAATACAAGCTGTCTTGGCAAAAGATGTCTATCAGGATGTGGCATCCATTGTCGTGGAGAAAGATCAAAATGACAATACAACCGTTCAGGTAGTCGGCGATCCTTATTTGTACGGTGATAATTATGTTATTGAACCGGCCTACGTGTACACCCCCTCCATATTCTCATTCTTCTGGGGGCCCCGATATTACAGCTGGCATTCACCCTATTATTGGGGTTATTACCCTACCTATTACCATCATCACAGTCCTTTTGAATTAAACATCTATCTATCGAATGTTTATGGGCACGTAAATCACAGCCAACGGTACTATTATACAAACCGGGTTAGGAATGAAGTAGCGGCCAGAATAATAACTTCTAACCGTCGCAACGATTTAGGCATTCACCAACCTGAACGTTCATTCAGCAATAGAAATGTAAATGTTCGCAACAAACGGGATTTTGAATTCAACCGAAGGGGTGAAAACGTTCAGGTCCGTCCTTCTTATCAAGGCAGCCCGGATGACAGAAGGCCGGTAAGGACATTTGATAATAGCGGGAATAGAGTCCAGGGTTTCCAAAACGGATCACGAACTACGAACTATAACGGTAATGTAAGGACTAATTTTGAAAATCGCAATTCAACTGAGCGAAGCTATACAACACCGGCAAATGTTCAAAACTCCGGCATAAACCGGGGACAAGACAGGAATTATCAAACAAGACAAGCTCCGGCAGTAAGTCAGCCAAGCCGTGAAAACGCACCAAGACAACAAGTTCAACGAAATACAACGGTCAGCACTCCACGTCCGGCACCTGCACCAAGGGCTGAACCACGGGCTGAACCAAGAAAAGAGAGCCGCAGTTCAGATTCCAACAGAAGATAATATACTTGAAAGTCATACAGACATTAGAGGCCGCTAAGAATTTCTTAGCGGTTTTTTTATGCAAAAGAGTTAAAGATTCGTATTTTGTTTATATTTGTATTTCATTTGAATCTCAATTTTAAAATTTCACGAATATGTCAATCCCAACCTCCCGATTCAAAGATTCTGCTAACATTTATCTTGATATTGATAAGTGCACCGGTTGTGGGCTCTGTGTAGAAGTCTGCGAAAACTCCGGGTTCACATTAGTAAATCAGAAAGTAGAAAGATCCGATAAATCGATATTCGGCTGTGTGGCTTGCGGCCATTGCATGATGGTCTGCCCGGCTGATGTCATTGCCATTGAAGGCCGTTCGTTAGCGCCTGTTCAGCTATTCGAATTGCCCGATAAAAGTACGGTTCCAACTTATCAAGACTTGTTGGCCATGCTTCAGCGCCGCCGGAGTATTCGTGAATTTAAGGAAAAACCGGTTGAGCCCGAAAAAATCAACCAGATTCTGGAAGCTGCGCAAACAGCTCCAATGGGTATTCCCCCGTCGGATGTTCATGTACTGGTCCTTGAGAACAAACAGATGGTAAGGTCATTTGCCGTCGAATTTTCCAACTACCTGAATGGGATCAGATGGATGGCTTCCAACTGGTTCCTAAGGTTGATGCGTCCGTTTTGGAGTAAAGCGACCAACGAGATGATGCAGGGCTTCATTAAACCGACCTTCGATATTTATGTTAACGAAATGAATAAAGGTAATAACTGGATAAACTACGATGCACCCCTCGCCATGTATTTCTACGGTTCGCCTTACTCCGACCCTGCCGATCCGATTGTAGCAGCCACTTACGCCATGTTAGCCGGAGAATCGCTTGGACTGGGGACTTGTATGCTTGGCGGACAACATCCGTTTTTTCAGCATGGGAAAAAAGCCAGGTTATTTCGTAAAAAATGGGGCATTAAATATCCATCCAGGGAAGGTTTATTTGTCATCTTCGGGTATACCGATATTATTTACAGTAAAGGGGTAAAACGTTCTTTTGCCGATATTCATCGGATGAGTTGACTTAAATGAATATCTTTTCTACAAATGACCAGACAAACATTACAACAATTCCACAATTAAACGGTTAGACAGTTCCACGATTCAATATATAATCCGAGAGATATTCCTGCTCTGTTTGCCCCGGGGTTGGAATAAACTCTGCCTTATTCAGGCAGTTCAATGCCGCTAAATCCATAATGGTAGAATAACCGGAACGCGAAATAATCTTCCTGGCTCCAAGGAAAGCTGCAGATAACCCGGCATCCTGAAGATGCGGTACAATCGTGACAGGACCCCGGTAAGTTTCTTTTTGTTCATTTTGGGGCTGACCGGTAACAAGGAGCGTTTTATGTTTCGCATTTTCAAACCGTTCAAGCATACTCTCTTCAAGAATCGTACGCTGCGGTTCTATGCCGGAAATGACAACCACTACTTCATACTCTGTATTCAAATCAGGGTGTTCCATTCCCTGAAAGCGGGATAAGGTTCCGATAAACGTTGCATTTTTCGGGAGTGGATATTTATGGGACAAATCTCCCGACAGTCCTCCATCTTCCGGTGTATCTGGAATCCAACATGCATCATACCGGTGAATAAACAACCGGTGAATAAGCCAGGCTATGGGTTCCAGAAGCTTAAGTCCGGGCGGCATCTTTACCATCAACTGGTGGGTCATATAAACAGCATGGACCTTTTTATTCCACATCCCGAAGCGGTTATCCGAAATTACCTGATCGAAATGTTCTGCATGCAATAAGTTGTCCAGCCAGTTATGTTCCCTCAGGATTCCTTTCAGGATATTCGGAAGATTGAATAACATGGCTCCGACCTGGGACTTTCCCCTGGCATAACAAACCGGATAGGAAGGATATTCTATAATTCGTAGGGAAGGAAATTCCTGCCGTAGAAACTCAAGGGGATAACCATCCGAAACCAACACCACTTCATGGCCTTCCGCTATGAGTCTCCGGATAATCGGTACACAACGCGTGGCATGTCCTAATCCCCAGTTTAGCGGGCAAACAAGGATTTTCATTATTCCGCTACAGAGACATCAAAGCCCCGTTCCCTTGCTTTTACAGCAATGGCATTCAATTCTTCCTGGCAGACTTTTTCAATACTCTGGGTAGGTGCTTCCCGGTCGAGGGTGTAAATCATAACCTGCTGCGGGCGGATTTCTTCCAATGCTTTCAGCCAGGCCTCCACTTCCTCATCGGTGGTATTATCAATGGCTTCACCCTTTACACTTCCACGTAAAAACATGGTTTGAATAATCAGTCGTCCTTCAAACTTTTTCAGGTGTTCAATAAACCAGGCTACATTAATCTGTTTCCCCACAGGTTGGTCCATCAACTTCATGGTGCGGTCGATTGCCGAATCAAATTTCAATATATTGTTATCCACTTTATTCAGGGCATTGAATACATGAGGTTTGTGAATGCGGGTGGAGTTGGACAGTACACTGACTTTAGCCGTCAGGCAATATTGGTCCCGTAATGCAATGGTGTCGTCTATAATACCTTCAAATTCGGCATGAAGCGTAGGTTCACCGTTCCCGGCAAATGTAATGACATCGGGGATTTGCCCTTCAGCCGACATTTCCATTAATTTCGTTTCCAGTGCTTCACGTACCTGTTCACGGGTGGGGATAGGAGCTTCCTGCATAGTGGTATTGAACCCGCATTCGCAGTAAATGCAGTTGAACGAACAGATCTTGGCATCAACAGGCAAGAGGTTTACACCCAGCGAGAGTCCCAGCCGGCGGCTATGAATGGGACCGAATATTAATTGGTCAAATAGGATCATGTTGAAACGTTGAATTGGTTGAATTGTAGCAACTGCTCCAACGTTTTGAACGTCGGAAAAGTTGATCTATCGAAAAGTTACTTTATAATTTAATTATTATCCTCTCCCCCAGCGTCTTCGAAAGTTGCTTTTTCACGACTTCCAGTTGGCTCATTTCCTGCATGATTTGATCCACCAGGGCATTGTTCTTATTGTCATTCGCGGCCTTCATCTCCATCAGCTTTTGCCGGATCATATCCAGGATCAGGCTGTTTTTAAATTCAAACACGACCCGTGGCACCAGTTCAATCAGCCTGTCCACGTCGGCTTCCACCTTTTTTATCTTTGAATGAATCTTGCTCAAGGTGTATTTCTCCGAAATCAAATCGGCAGTCAGGTTACTTATTTCATTTTGCGAATGGTACAGGAAGAAACGTTGGACAGCAAAATTCGCCTGTTGATAATTGTTTTTATATTCTTCCAGCATTAGCGCATGGACCGGATTATCGAACTGAAGATTATCCTGTCCCAGTTCTTCCAGGATATAGGTGCCGACCAGCACGGGCTGTTGTTTCTCTTCATCGGCATAATACAGCACCTCATCACCGTATTTCACCAACACCTGCAATATATTCCGCTCCTGTTCATCAAATTTAGAACCGGATATTCCTTTTGCCGCTATGCGGTCCGTTTCAACGGCCGGAGGCACGTTAGGAACTTCATTTTGCCGGCGGACAGCATTTTTTTCCTGCTCGTTATTCTTCAGTTTGTTAATCTCGTAGTAAAGCATTTGCTCTTCCACGTTCAGGAGGGTGCTGCATTCTTTTACATACTCCCCGCGAATGGCTGTATTGGGAATAATGGCAATACTCCGTACGATATCAAGTACCAACCCGGCCCTTTTCACCGGATCATTCCCGGCATCAGTCAACAATAAATTAGTCTTAAAGCGAATGAAGTCCGAGGAGTTCTGTCCGACGTATTCAATGAAGTCCGATGCATTATGCTTGCGGGCAAACGAATCCGGGTCATCGCCATCGGGCAATAACAAGACTTTGATATTTAATCCCTCTTCCAATAATAAATCGATTCCCCGGATAGAGGCCTTGATGCCGGCGGCATCGCCATCGTAAATCACCGTCACATTTTCGGTAAAGCGGTGGATTAACCGGATTTGCCCGGGTGTAAGCGATGTTCCCGAAGAAGCCACCACGTTCTCGATGCCGCTTTGATGCATGGAGATCACATCCGTGTACCCTTCCACCAGGAAGCAGCGGTCCTGCTTCACAATGGCCTGTTTGGCGAAATAGATCCCGTAAAGTTCGTTGCTCTTGTGGTAGATCTCCGA
>JAUZOM010000071.1 GCA_030706465.1 Bacteroidota bacterium
CCTGTACGAGGTTGTTCAGATGAATCCATAATTCATCTTCCGCATCAACCTGAGTTTGTAACTCTTCTTCCTGATTTTGTAACTTTTCCTCCATCATAGTCGTTAGGATTTAATGATTTATCATTACAAAAAAACGAACCAAACAAATCAATTAAAGAAATTTTTCTCTAATTGTTTATAGTATAACAAATATGTTACCATTCAGTTTCAGGAATCAGATAAATTTCTCTTTTATTTCTACATTACCAAAATAAAGAATGAACCACAATAGGCACACCGGTTCACAATAGAACTCCTGTTTTCATCCATCTTCCGGAGTTTATAGTCTTAAAATACCGATTGACATTTCCCTATTGTGCTCTTTTTTAGGCAATATAACGAATCAAGTGGGTAATTCAGTTTTGAAATAATGTATTCAGCATTTATAGAATGATTTTCAATTTAAAAACTCTGTAAGAGTTATCTTTGAATAACCCCCGGTGGAGCAAGCTCCACCGGGGGTTATTTACTGTTTTCTCCTACGGAGAAATGAATATTAATGGTGTTTCAATTACCCACCCGAAACGTTATAGAGCCCTTTTTTATTTAGTTTTTGTGTCCTATTGTGACTAGTGTGGTTTGAAGTTAAGTTAGTAAAGTAAAATCATTGATAAGAGAATCGAAATTACTGCCAGTTTAAAATCACTTTTCCACATTGGCCGCTTTCCATCACATCGAAGCCTTTCTGGAATTCATCAATTCCGAACCGGTGCGTTATAACCGGGGTTAGGTCAATGCCGGTAATCAGCATTTGTTCCATCTGGTACCAGGTTTCCCACATTTCCCGGCCATAAATGCCTTTCAACGTCAATGCCTTGAATATAATCTTATCCCAGGCCACCGTGGTGGAGTTTGGCAAAATACCCAGCAATGCTATTTTAGAACCGTTGTACATATTCTCAATCATGCTTTCGAACGCGATAGGCGATCCCGACATTTCCAGTCCTATATCGAAGCCGTGCATACGCAAATCATTGATAGCTGCTTCAATGGTTTCACCTTTTGTCGGATTAACGGTAAGCGTAGCCCCCATTTCTTTGGCAATCTTCAGGCGGTAATCACTCAGGTCGCTCACCACGATATTACGTGCACCGGCAAACCGGCAGATCGCTGTTGCCATAATTCCAATCAATCCGGCACCGGTAATCAGCACATCCTCACCGATCAGCGGAAACGATAAAGCCGTATGGGTTGCATTGCCGAACGGATCCATGATAGCCGCCATCTCGTCGGTAATGCGGTGGTCGAGGTGCACTACATTCTCCGCCGGCAGCGACAGGTATTCTGCAAAAGCGCCGTCACGGTTCACTCCCACTCCCACCGAGTTTTCGCATACATGCAACTTACCGCGGCGGCAATTCCGGCAATGCCCGCAGGCAATATGCCCCTCACCCGTCACCCGGTCGCCGATATGGATATTCCGTACCCCGCGCCCCTTATCCACGATCTCACCGACATACTCGTGCCCGATAGTCATCGGCGTCTTGATAGTTCGTTGCGACCACTCATCCCATTTGTAAATATGTAAATCGGTACCGCAAATCGCAGTCTTTTTTATTTTAATCAATACATCGTTAATTCCAATATGCGGCATAGGAACATCTTCCATCCAAATACCTTTTTCAGGACGTAATTTTACAAGTGCTTTCATATTTGTTATTTATTTTAATTCATTCAACTTTTCCAAAGTTTTAAAGGTTGGAAAAGTTTGTCTGGCTAATAACGATTAATAACGCGTAGCTAATAACACGAAGTTAATAACGCGAAGCAACTATCATGAAATAATATCACGCAGTAATAACACGAAGTTAATATCGCCGAAGGCAAATATCGCGTAGCTAATAACGCCGAAGGCAACTATCAGTGAATAACCCCGAATTCCTTAGCAACTTTGGTAAACGCGGCAATACATTTATCCAGGTGTTCCCGTTCATGAGCCGCCGATATCTGTACCCGGATCCGGGCCTGTCCTTTAGGTACCACCGGATAATAAAAGCCGGTTACATAAATGCCTTCCTCCAGCAACCGGGTAGCCATATTCTGCGACAGTTTGGCATCATAAAGCATAACGGCACAAATCGCCGATTCGGTGGGTTTGATATCAAACCCGGCCTCTTTCATCGCTTTGACAAAATACAGGGTATTTTCATGCAGCTTATCCTGGAGTTCGTTTGTTTCGTCCATCATTTCAAACATGCGGATACCTGCAGTTGCCACCATAGGCGGTATGGAATTCGAAAACAAATACGGGCGTGAACGTTGGCGGAGCAAGTCGATAATTTCTTTTTTACCGGTCGTAAACCCACCGATAGCCCCTCCAAATGCTTTACCCAGTGTCCCGGTAATGATTTCGATCTGTCCGCGTAAATTAAACCGTTCGGTTACTCCCCTTCCGGTTTTCCCGACAACCCCGGCAGAATGCGATTCATCCACCATCACCATAGCGTTATACTTTTGCGCCAGTTCATAGATCCTGTCCAGGGGTGCCACGTTGCCATCCATAGAGAATACACCATCTGTAACGATTAAGCGGAAACGTTGTGCCTGTGCCTTCTTTAGCTGGTCTTCCAGATCCGTCATATCGGCATTGGCATACCGGTAACGTTGCGCCTTGCAAAGCCGTACTCCATCGATAATGGAAGCATGATTCAGGGCATCCGAAATGATAGCATCTTCTTCTGTAAGCAAGGGTTCGAAAACCCCACCGTTGGCATCAAAGCAGGCAGCATATAGAATGGTATCTTCCGTCCCGAAGAATCGGGCAATCGAAGCTTCCAGTTGCTTATGAATATCCTGCGTACCGCAGATAAATCGGACCGAGGAAACACCATATCCATGCGAATCCAGTCCTTTCTTTGCAGCTTCTATCAGCGAAGGATTATTGGATAATCCCAGGTAGTTATTGGCACAAAAGTTTAACACCTCTTTTCCATCTGTTACGCGGATCCTGGCACCTTGTGGGGACACGATCACCCGTTCATTCTTATACAAACCGGCTTCTTCAATATTCGTCAGTTCGTTTTGCAAATACGATTTAAAATCCTGGTACATAGTTATCAATTTAAAATTCATAATTCATAATTCACAATTCAATGTCGTTCAGTTTAGAATTTGAACGCGGATGGAACATTCGGGCCTGACGGAAGAATACGGATACAACTAACGCGGATTATCGCAGATTATATGTTTTTATCCGTATTTATCCGCGTTTTAAAATCCGCGTTATCCGCGTGCCATTGATTCCTGACGTATAATTTTAAGTGGCTGGTAAATGAAAAATCAATTTGTCAGCTATTGATAGCAAAAGTAGTGAAATAACTAAATAAATATTCAAAAACAACTAATTTCTTTCAATTAAAACAGCATTTGTTCAAAAGACAAAAAACAAAAAAGGCTATCTTCATTTTTCAATGAAAATAGCCTTATTCAGGAATCGGTTTTACCCTCAAATTTTTACTTTCTGAACCTTAAAATGCCCGGTCAGTTTATAAACGTATGGATAAACCTGACAAGCCACACAGTAACCAACGGCAGACTCCAAAAGGGCACACACTCCAAAAATACCGGTAAACACCAGGGCCGGGTTATATAACCCGGCGAGATAAGACAAGATAATAAGCAGATTGAATACCAAGCCTATCCGGGCAGCAAAAATCTTGGGGCCGGCATTAATCAACAACGGCTTTAATGACACGGATTGGGCAATCTTCCTGGATAAATAAGCCAGCGGACTAAAGCGGGAAAATCTTCCCGAGCGAAGTGCAAAGTCGCCAAACAGGAAAAATATTGGAATAATGCTTCCTGTAACGATGAATACGGCCAGGAATAATAACGTGAATGCCCCGTTCAAACGGGCCACATGTTCGTCTATTTTTTTATTGGATATCGGGCAGAAAGCTGTTGTTTTCATACTTCTTTTCTTTTAAATTTCATGTTACAAAGATAGGACCAACTTACAGGCCCTGAAATACCCTTGAAACAGTATTTTTCATACCCTGTTTATGTGATACTTTCAGGTCTTGTTTTAATTAATCTATTGGTTATCTGCAAAATGACAATTATCTCGTTTAAATACTAACCGGTCAGCTAAGCGGACTCGTTCAGTATTTCAAAAAACTTTCCCGGTTCCTGTTTTCTATGACTTCGGTTCCGGCCTATACCCTTACAACGACGGGATATTTACCATTATATCGTCATCCTACCACCATCTTGATACACTAAAACAGCACACAACTATCAAGTCGTTGGAATACCGAATGTTCTATTTTATACACCCGGACAATCTCTGTTGACTATTTATCCGGGTCTCGGTGACGAATTTGGCGGGGCGTTGAAGTCGATCCTTAACCGGATTCCAACTCGTTGACTGATGTTGTTTCATCCTTTGTCCTTCATCCACAGGGAGTATCTTCTTACTTCAGCCGGTGCTCATGTTAGGTATAGAGACATTTCAACGGGAGTATAGAGAGGGTTTCGAGGGGGTTCAGTTAGGTCTACCTATCCGAACCCTATCCGAACCCTAACTGAACCCTAACTGAACCCTATCTGAACCCTATCTGAACCCTCTCTATACCTAAACTAAAATAAGACTAAAATAAGACAGCATCAAGACTAGGAAGGCTCCCACTTTTGAAAAAGAAAACCTTATTTTTTCTATTTCCTTCTCCTTCATAAAGAATTGAACACCCTGCGAATCTTCCCTTATTTCCTTCTATGAAGAAGTAAAAATAACAGAGGGCAATATCCATTTCCGGTTACTTATAGGTTTCCCATCTATATAAACAAAATAGCGATCGGGATTCGTTCTTTATTTTGGTAAAATAGAAGTAAACAGATACCAAATTACTTTTCGACCGGCTGTTTTTGTTTATCCTTATAAAAAGTGTACTTTTGTGCTTCTTATCAAAGCTTATGACAAACGACAATATGGTGCTCCGCACCGAACATTTATTCAAGAAATACGGTAAACGTACCGTCGTAAACGATGTTTCCATTAACGTAAAACAAGGCGAAATTGTCGGGTTACTGGGACCAAACGGAGCCGGAAAGACGACTACCTTTTATATGACCACCGGCCTGGTGGAGCCCAATTCAGGTAAAATCTTTCTGAATGATGAAAACATTACAAAATATCCTGTCTACCGGCGCGCTCAAAAAGGTATCGGGTATTTGGCACAGGAAGCTTCCGTCTTTCGAAAAATGACCGTGGAAGATAATATCAAGGCGGTGCTTGAAATGACAAAATTCAGCAAGGAGGAACAAAAAAAGAAACTCGAAACATTGATTGCCGAATTCAACCTGGAACATGTGCGGACGAATATCGGGGACCGGTTATCGGGAGGTGAACGCCGCCGTACCGAAATAGCCCGTTGCCTGGCCATTGAGCCAAAATTCATTATGTTGGATGAACCTTTTGCAGGTGTCGACCCAATTGCCGTTCAGGACATCCAGGATATTGTCTGGAAATTGAAAGATAAAAATATCGGGATACTCATTACGGATCATAATGTGGATGAGACCTTGACCATTACCGACCGGGCGTATTTACTTTTTGAAGGCCGTATTTTGTTTCAGGGAACCTCGAAGGAACTTGCCGATAATCCGGTGGTCCGGGAAAAATACCTGGGACGCGACTTTGAATTAAAGAAAAAAACAAGAGTTTAAAATATTCGAATTACACGAATTCAGAACGGAGGGAATATGAGTAGGTCAAGAGAAATATTTGTTGATGAAAATACTCGCTTAAAAGAAATAGACCTGGACGATGTGGAAGTGATTTTCAAAACCATAGACAAGGAACGTGCTTACCTTGAAGAATGGCTACCGTTTGTTGAACTGACCCGGGAAATATCTTTTACCCGTAGTTTTGTTGAAAATTATTTAAATTCAGACAGAACAGACTTGACCTGTGCGATCTATTTTCAACAACAATTTGCCGGGATTATCGGGCTCAAAGATACCGACCTGGATAATAAAAAAACAGAAATCGGTTATTGGCTATCCGAATCTTTCCAACACCGGGGAATAATCACCCGTTCGTGCAAGAGCTTGATACATTATGCATTTAACAAAATGGACTTAAACCGGGTTCAACTGAAAGCTGCTACCGGGAATTTAAAGAGCCAACGGGTTGCCGAACGGTTAGGTTTTAGGAAAGAAGGGATTGAAAGGGATGGGGAACTTCATTCTTCCGGTTTTGTTGACCTGGTGGTATACAGTTTATTGAAAGCCGACAACTAAATTCAAATGCAAAAAGCATCTCTCACCATATTAGGGTGCGGTTCGGCCATGCCGACACGAAAAAACTTCCCGAGTTCGCAACTGCTGGAAATCCGCGATAAACAATTTTTAATCGATTGTGGCGAAGGGGCACAAATCCGGATGGGCCAACTGGGTGTGAAGGTGAACCGCCTGGGACATATATTTATTTCGCACCTGCACGGAGACCATTGTTTTGGTTTAATCGGATTGATTTCCACCTTTGGCATGTTAAACCGGACGGCCGAATTGCACATTCATGCTCAACCCGATCTGGAAAAACTACTGCGTCCACAGCTACTGTATTTTTGCACAGACCTATCCTTCAGTGTTATATTCCATAGCATTAATCCCCGTAAAAATGAATTGATTTATGAGGACCGGTCCATACAGGTCTTTTCCATCCCCCTGAAACACCGGGTCCCCTGCTGCGGTTTCCTGTTTGAAGAGAAGCCGCGTGACCGGCATATTATTCGGGAAATGATAGATTTTTATCACATCCCGACCTGGCGGATTCCAAAAATCAAACAAGGGGAAGATTTTGAAACGGAGGAAGGAGAAATAATCCCCAATACTCTGTTAACAAGACCCAGTGAATTGCCAAAACGATTTGCCTATTGTTCGGATACGGCTTACTCGGAAAAAATCATTCCCATTATCGAAGGGGTGGATTGCCTGTATCACGAGGCCACTTTCATGGAAGATGAACTGGTTCGTTCAAAAAACACGGAGCATTCAACAGCCCGCCAGGCAGGCCTGATTGCGCGGAAAGCCCATGTAAAGAAACTAATCATCGGGCATTATTCAGCCCGGTATAACAACCAGCTGGAATTGTTGAACGAAGCCAAAGCCGAATTCGAGAACACTGTTTTGGGAGAGGATCTGACGGTTTATGAAATTTGATTGAGGTAATGATGAACTGATCCGGTAATTTGATGGGAATGAAGATGTCGGGATGGGATGATTCCGGAATCTCACCTCTTACTCCTGGCTCCCTACTTCTCCGATACGGTTTGTTGTTCGTGGATTTCAACACATATCCGCACCGGGTCTGCCAATTTTAGCCAACCCGCCTTCCGAGGTTTCCTTATAAAGGCTGGGCAAATCTTTCCCGGTCAGGCGCATGGTTTCGACTACTTTATCAAAACTTATGATATGTTTGCCATCCGAAAGCATCGAAGCTAAATTAGCATCCAATGCGCGCAACGCGGCAAAAGAATTACGTTCAATGCAGGGAATCTGCACAAGTCCGCAAACCGGGTCACAGGTTAACCCTAAATGATGTTCCAGCCCCATCTCCGCAGCATATTCTATTTGTTGGGGGCTGCCGCCAAAAACCTGGTTGGAGGCTGCTGCCGCCATAGCACAGGCAGAGCCGATCTCACCCTGGCAACCAACCTCCGCACCCGAAATCGATGCGTTCGCTTTAATGACATTACCAAACAGGCCGGCAGTGGCTAAGGCCTGAAGGATGTTTTTATCGGAGAATTCATGATAATTTTTCAGATGATACAAGATAGCCGGCAAAACTCCTGCCGAACCGCAGGTGGGAGCT
Source organism: Bacteroidota bacterium (assembly GCA_030706465.1). Lineage (GTDB taxonomy): Bacteria > Bacteroidota > Bacteroidia > Bacteroidales > Paludibacteraceae > Paludibacter. Next base: position 7,853 of record JAUZOM010000071.1, read on the forward strand.
GTGACAACCTTGGCTCCGCTGGCATTTTGTTCGGCTACAGCCAGGGCATAGGACATTATCAGGCAACGATTCTGCAGACTTACTTTGTAACTCTTTGCCTTAATCCAATACGAAGCTGCTTTTCGACGCAGATTAAGTTCCCCGGGCAAAACACCATCGTTATCCAGCCCTTCGTGGATAGACTGTTGCATTGTCTTCCAGACTTCGTTCAGGTAATCCCATAAATCGGGACCTTCATGATCCTGAACATATTCCCAATAGGTCTTCCCCCGATGCTCCACCCAGGGGAGTATTTCGGATAGAGTATGATGCTCATAGATATGATTTTCGGTAAGATGAGAGTTTTCATCGGCTATCTTTCCGCCACCCACACTATATACTACCCAATCTTTTAGTGACTTGCCTTCCATATCACTTGCCTCAAACTTCATCCCGTTGGTATGGAAAGGCAGCACGATCTCAGGTAACCAATTAAACTCAACCGGAACCGGGGAAAGAGAATCTGCAATCGCTTTATCGGTAAAATGCCCCTTACCGGTAGCTGCCAGGCTGCCATACAAGGTTACCGTGTAGGAAAATGCTGTCGGAGTTAAAAGTTTAAATTGTTCAGCAGCCAATTTTGGCCCCATCGTGTGGCTACTGGAAGGGCCATTGCCTATCCTGAAAATTGATTTAATACTTTCCATCTGATCCGGTCTTTTTTAAGGGATATAGTTATTTCTACCTTACCTAAACAAAGAACGAACCACAATAGATCTACCGGCTCACAATAGAATTCATGTTTTCAACCATATTCCTGAGTTTAAAATCTTACAGTACCGATCGATATTTTTCTACTGTGCCCTGGTATGACTGGTGTGGTTTGAATTATTTGTTTGGTTTTAAGTTAGTAAAGTACTATCATGCTTGTTTGAACAATACTCAGAACAAATGTACAATTATTTTTTAGTATGCGCTTTACCCAACTAAAAAAGACGGAAAATATTCCGTCTTCATTTTTTACTCTCGTTGCCGATAACAGGTTTACTTAAATCGACGAATAAACTTCCTGATTGAACGGATAACTTTAAATCCGATCAAAAAACCATCTACCAAATTCATTTTCTTCCTAACCGAACTAAAAATGAACGATGATATGGTACCAGCTCTAAACAACTTCCGGGTTGAGAAAACAATGCGTTGCTCCTGATCCTTTATTTGTTGCTTTAATTCGGCCTTACGCAGAACCAATTCTTCCAAACCGGTTTCACTTTTCTTTGGAATTGAAGTAGGAACAATTTCCATGTCGTTATTATTTGGTTTTAGACAAAAACAAATTTGAAAGAAATTTAACCAGCGGATTGATTATGATCTTTTTACGAAGAGATATCAAGAGCCCCATTAAAATCACATAAAGGCCTGCAATAATGGCAAAACTGACACTTAACCCCCCAACGATCGGTTCTAGCACATAGGCCAGGGAGAAGAACAAGTAAAATAATGTTATGATTGCCAATACTGTAATCAACGAAACGATCAGTATAGCCGATAATAAAATTGTCAGCTTTTCTACAAATTCAACTTTTACGTATTCCGTTTGCAGGGAAACATAGTTCTTTACCTCTTCGTAAAGTTGTTGGAAATTTTCAGCAGGTTCTTGGGGATTCATCATTGCCAAATGGATTTAAAGAATTATTCTTCTTCATTACTGGTTTGAGCCTTGATTTCGTCAACCAAATCATCCATTTCTTTCTTACTTAATTTAATCCCTCTTTTTTCAAGAGCTTCTACAATTTTCTTACGAGTTTCGTCACCACTTTCAGGCGCAAATAAAATGCCTAAAGCTCCACCAACAATTGCACCACCTAAAAATGCAGCCAAAATACCGAATGAGTTTTTCATAACCTTCTGTTTTAAATTAATTATTATTAGAATAACCTACCAAACAAACTATAAATCAAAAAAATCTTTCAAGAGTATGGAAAAAAAAAAATATACAAATAAAATAAATAACAAAATTGTATAATTTTAGTTCATTATTTATTCTTAATTATTCAGGATTATATCCGAAATTTCGTAGTTTAATATCCTTGTTTCGCCAGTCCTTCTCCACTTTGACAAACAATTCCAGGAATACCTTCTTATCGAAAAATAACTCCATATCTTTTCTGGCTTCGGTTCCTACCTTTTTAAGCGATTTTCCACCATGCCCGATCAAAATACCTTTTTGTGAATCACGTTCTGCGTAAATCACCGCATTAATACGAATTATTCTATCATCTTCCAAGAATTGCTCCACTTCAACTTCCACGGAATAAGGGATTTCCTTTTCATAATTCAGCAGAATTTTTTCACGGATAATTTCTGTAACAAAGAAACGTGCCGGTTTGTCGGTCAACTGATCTTTATCAAAAAAGGCAGGGGACTCGGGTAATAAATCCTTAATCCGGTTAAACAGGTTATCAATATTAAACTTTTCCAGCGCAGAAACAGGATAAATTTCAGCCCTTGGCAACAATGATTTCCATTTATCCACTAAAACCACTAATTTTTCCTCATCAATTAAATCTATTTTATTAATAATAAGCAAAAGCGGTGCAGGGTTTAATTTTACTTTTTCTACAAATTCTTCATTTTTTTCATAAGAATCAAATACATCGGTTACATAAAGCAACACATCGGCATCAGCTAAGGCCGAACGTGAAAAATTCAGCATTGACTCCTGCAAGCGGTAATTTGGTTTCAAGACCCCGGGGGTATCCGAATAAACAATCTGGAAGTCATCGCCGTTCACAATCCCCATAATACGATGACGGGTAGTCTGAGCCTTGGAAGTGATAATAGATATTCTTTCTCCCACCAACGCATTCATCAAGGTTGATTTACCTACATTTGGATTTCCTACAATATTTACAAAACCTGATTTATGCATGATTTAGTTGTTATACGTTTTCAGTTGCGGATTATTATTAAGTGCAATTTGAGACAAAGATACGACATTTAATGCAAAAGAAAACGCAGATTCAATTCATACTTTTTTGTTATATTTGACGTTTGAACTAAAATAAATTTTCCCTCTACTTTATTTTACATAATTATGCTTAATATCAATAAATTATATGAAATTTCACAACGACTTAAACTGGTTTTTATTCTTATAGCCATAGCCATTGTCCTGGCTTCGACCTTGCTTTCAAATCGGCTAGCCAAATCATTAGCCGCCGAAGAACAACGAAAAATGGAAATCTGGGGAGAAGCAATACACCAATCAATTATCGCAAACGAAAACACGGATATCAGTTTCATTTCAAGCATCATCCAGGGAAATACGACTATTCCGGTTATCATGACCGATGAAAACAACAATGTAATTTCGTCCCTGAATATTACCGAACCTAAAACCAATACGGCTGAATTTTATGCAAAAGAAATAGAGCGGTTTAAAGCAAACAGGCCGGCCATTAAAATCAAACTAAGCAATTCTGTCCAATATTTGTACTATGATGATTCCCGGTTCCTAAAACAATTATATTATTTCCCTTACATTCAGTTGGGAGTCATCATTATCTTTGCCTTAGTCGCTTTTTTTGCATTTTCCGGTACTAAAAAAGCGGAACAAAATCAAGTTTGGGTTGGTCTTTCGAAAGAAACGGCCCATCAGTTGGGCACCCCCATATCTTCCTTATTGGCTTGGGTCGATTTATTCAAAATGCGCCATCAGGAAGACAAGCTGATCGGTGAAATGGAAAAGGATGTAAACCGGTTGCGAATCATTGCCGAACGGTTTTCTAAGATAGGTTCCAAGCCGGACCTGCAAATAGTCAGTTTGGATGAAACCCTGTTGAATGCAGTTCAGTATATGACGAATCGTTCATCGCAAAAAGTAGCCATTAATTGTCATTTTACCACCGATGAACATTTGTTTATCAAATTAAATGTACCACTCTTTGAATGGGTCATTGAAAATCTATGCAAAAATGCCATAGACGCAATGGATGGTATCGGTCGTATTGATATCAGTGTTGTCCATAAAAATGAAGAAGTTTATATTGATGTAAAAGATACGGGTAAAGGAATGGATAAACGTAAATTCAAAGTTATCTTCACCCCTGGATTTACTACAAAAAAAAGAGGTTGGGGCTTAGGACTCTCCTTGGCAAAACGTATTATTGAAGAGTATCATGGAGGGAGAATATTCGTAAAACAATCCGAATTAAACATGGGAACTGTCTTTAGAATAATACTAAAGGTGAATTCATAGAAATAAACGACGCCATAATTATTAATCAAAAACATAATTTAAGTATAAACAATTTGATTTTAGGCGTGTTGAATGAATAAATTGAATAATTTCATAAAATTAAAAAGAAAGTATTTTGTAATAGAACATATTTTCGTACCTTTGCGCGGTTTTAAATATCAAGTGAATAATGTCAAAATTCGAGCTGTACAATATAGTATTAAAGGACATAAGCAATGAAACGCGAACGTTCGAGTATGACCTGGATAACGCATATTTCAAGAAAATAGATAGTCCTGAGGTTCAAAAAGGAAGCCTGAAAGCGAAAGTAAGCGTTCAGAAGAAAATGTCCACCTATGAGCTCCAATTTACGCTTGATGGAACGGTAATCATTCCCTGCGACCGTTGTCTGGATGATATGGTACAACCGATTCATTATAAAGAAAAATTGCAAGTCAAGTTTGGGAATAGTTTTTCCGAAGAAGATGAAATTGTGATTGTTCCCGAAGCGGAAGGAGCTATCAATATTGCCTGGTTTTTATACGAATTTATCGTATTGAATATTCCGCTGAAGCATGTTCATGCTCCGGGCGAATGCAACAAGACAATGGCAACTAAATTAAAGAAGCACATTACCCATCAAAAAGATGACGATGATGATGAAGACAGTTCATCCGTTGATTTTGATGATGACGATGACTTTACACCCGACGAAGTACAGACAGACCCGCGATGGGACGGTTTGCAAAACATAACAGAAAACAATTAAATAAACAACTAAGATGGCACATCCTAAGAGAAAAATCTCAAAACAACGAGCAAGAAAAAGAAGAACGCACTATAAAGCAGAAGCCCCAACATTAGCAATATGCTCAAATTGCGGAGCCGCTCATATTTATCATACTGTTTGCGGTGAATGTGGCTACTACAGAGGTAAATTGGCTATTGAAAAGTTAGCTGCTGTATAATCCAGGCAAGTTTATCAATGATAAATTTTAAATAATTAATTGAGCTCTAAAATAAACCTTTAGAGCTTTATTTTTATCTACTTAACAAATTAGAAATGTCTAAAATCAAAGCAGTTATTACAGGTGTGGGTGGGTACGTTCCGAATTACATACTGAATAACCAAGAGCTTAGCACCATGATGGATACCAACGACGAATGGATAACATCCCGCATTGGTATTAAAGAACGCCGCATTTTAAAAGAGAAAAATAAGGGAACTTCTTTTATGGCAGCTAAGGCAATTGAAGACTTGTTTTCCAAAACCGGAACTAAACCCGAAGACATAGATTTGGTACTATGCGGCACTACAACTGCCGATCATATTTATCCATCATGTGCTTCCATGGCCGCTGAAAAAGCAGGTATTAAGAATGCACTGGCCTTCGATATTCAAGCTGCTTGTTCAGGCTTTATCGTTTCGTTGGCAACTGCAACCAGCTTTATTGAATCGGGGCATTATAAAAAGATATTAGTTATCGGAGCCGACAAAATGTCATCGATTACGAATTATACCGATCGTACCACTGCCCCCCTATTTGGGGATGGTGCAGGAGTAGTGTTACTGGAGCCAACTACTGAAGAAGTCGGGATTATCGATTCACTGTTACATACCGATGGGGTCGGGATGAAGCACCTGCATATCAAAGCGGGAGGCTCTGCACACCCGGCTACTCACGAGACAATTGATAAAAAAGAACATTATACTTACCAGGAAGGGGCGTATGTGTTTAAACATGCCGTAACCGATATGTCGGAAGTTTCGGCTGATATAATGAAGAAAAACAACCTATCAAAAGATGATATCGCCTGGTTAATCCCTCACCAGGCTAACTTGCGAATTATTGATGCTGTAGTTCAACGAACCGGTGTTGATTATGATAAGGTGATTATCAATATCGATCACTTTGGCAATACATCGGCTGCAACCATTCCACTTGGAATATGGGAAAGTGAAAAGAAGTTCAAAAAAGGCGATAACATTATTCTTACGGCCTTTGGAGCCGGCTTTACCTGGGGAGCTATCTATTTGAAATGGGGATACTAATCAGTTAACAGTTAGTAACCACTTAAAAACACATAAAAAGCCAAGCTGAAACAGCTTGGCTTTTTTATTGGCTTCCTAATTTCAATGAATTTATTCAAGCCGCTGTGTTGCTATTTGATAAAATTCTTCACTTAATTCATATCCTATATAATTCCTTTTCAACAGCTTACAGGCTACAGCTGTACTTCCGGATCCCATAAAAGGATCGAGGACTAAATCTCCCTCATTACTGCTGATTTCGATAAAGGGCAAACAGACCTTCAACGGCTTTTGAGTTTTGTGCTTCGAACGTTCCTTACCCATGCATATGGGGGACTGTATAAAATTATGCATTTCATTCACGGGCTTGTTATTCCAGGTTTTCGGTGAACCTTTTGAGAAATGGACCAACATTTCCATGCTGTTAGCAAACATCTTCCGGGTATAAATGGCAGGAAAAGGATTTGTCTTATGCCAGTGAATAACTTTGCGAAACTGAAAACCGACACGCTCAACCATCCGATTCAGGAAAGAAACAAAATCATCTCCGCACCACAGATATCCGCTTGCACCTGGCTTACAGACCCGGTAACACTCGGTCAGGACTTCTTCCAGGAACCGTAAATAATCCTCTTCGGATTTAAATCCATCAAAAACAAATTCAGTAACAACATCTTTATGCTTTTTCAATCCCTGAACGTTCTTAGCCCGGTATTGATAATAAGGTGGATCTGTAAAAATTAAATCAACACTTTCATCGGGCAGTAATTTCAATCCTTCCAGACACGACTGATGATAAATAACATTGATTTCCATGAATAAAATAACGATTTAATTACAATAAACAAAAGATTATAAACCAGTTACTACAGGTTATTTAACGATCTTCCCAAAATATCGGTCCAGTAAATTTTTAGCAGCAATAAACGAACTTAACTCATTGGAAAGCACTCTTTTTTCATTATCCATTAATAATTCCTGAATCTCCGGATTCTTATAAAAGTTATTTTTAAGTTGTTCGTTAATCGTTTCATACATCCAGTATTTGGACTGGGTATTCCTCTTTGCCCCGAAATATTCATTTGCTTTCGTAAAATCGGCATAACGCTCTATCATTTCCCAGATTTCATCAATACCATCATTTTCTACCGATGAACAGGTCAACGCTTCTGGCGACCAACCTGATTCATGAGGCGGGAATAAATGCAGGGCATTCTGATATTGGGCTTTCGCCACCCGAGCTTTATCAATATTCGTTCCATCACATTTATTGATAGCAATGCCATCAGCCATTTCCATAATTCCCCGTTTGATCCCCTGCAATTCATCACCGGCACCTGCAATCTGGATCAACAGGAAGAAATCAACCATCGAGTGGACAGATGTCTCCGACTGTCCGACTCCTACCGTTTCAACAAAAATGGTGTCAAAGCCCGCTGCTTCACAAAGAATAATACTTTCACGGGTTTTGCGGGCAACGCCCCCCAATGAGCCGGCTGATGGAGAAGGGCGTATAAAAGCATTCTTAGCCACCGAAAGTTCTTCCATGCGGGTCTTATCGCCCAGGATGCTTCCTTTCGACCGTTCGCTGCTCGGATCAATCGCCAATACAGCCAGTTTATGCCCGCTACGTACCAGGGACATTCCCAGGGCTTCTATAAAGGTGCTTTTCCCGGCCCCGGGGACACCGGTTATACCCAGCCGGATTGAATTTCCCGCATAAGGAAGGCATTTTTCAATCACTTCCTGTGCTATAAGTTGATGTTCCGGAAGGCTGCTCTCAACTAAGGTCACCGCCTGGCTTAACATAGAAATATCACCTGCCAGTATTCCTTTTACAAATTCAGGAGCAGAATATTGCTGGCGTTTAATCTTTTGCTTCCGGTATGGATTTACCACGGGAGCCTCTCCTACCCCTTCGTTTACAGTCAGCCCCTTGTAAGCCGGATCATTTTCGGGATGTTTATTTTTTGAATAATGCATGGTCAAAATTAGAATTAAAATTTATTCCTACTGTTACGGGGTTTTATGGTTGTGCCTTTGAGAATTCTCTAACGAATCTAAGAAAACAAGAGCCAAGATATTTCAATAAAATCTTGGCTCTTTCAGATTCAGGCAATTATTTCTTGAATCGGTTTAATTTTCTATCTCTGAACTTTCCAATTTAAAACTAAAATTAAAAAGCTGTTTTCCGGGTCGTTAGTTTGAACGGTAATGGATTTTTTATAATCTCCTTCCGATAAATTCTTCGTATTTAAATCGACAATAATTTGTGAAGATTTACCCCCTGAAACAGTTAATCTGGCTGGATGAACGGCCAATTCTTTGTTGTTGTTTATAATCCGGCGGACTTCCAGGGAATTTTGTCCTTTATTATTGACTCTGAATTTTCCAACACGTCTTTTCCCTTCTTTCAGCGTCCCCAGGTTAAGAAATCTTACCGGGATTTCAAGAATGGGAGCTTTACGCTTTTGATCCAGGGTCAGTTTACTGAAATCTTCAATAATATTGCTTACAATCGTCAGTTTGTACTCTTCTGAATACTTTTTCTGACCGTTCAGGATGACATAGGCCTCATCTGAAACCGGACCCCATTGTGCACAATTCTTGGAATTGAATGTAAATATCAACTTTCCTTCTTCGTTTGGTTTTAAGATTTCTGGAGTGATGGTCACCGACAAATAATTGGGTAGATTTTCGACAGTGGGCTTAAGGGGTGTATTCGATGTATTCTTTATATCCAATACCCGGCTCTGGGTCCTGCCTTTATCCACATTATTCATTTGTACGACTTTATATTTGGCATGCAGTGCTCCCATGACAACCGGAAAAGAATTTTCACCGGTTTCTTTTGGAAGTACTTCACCATGTATGGTCAGTACAAATTGTTCATCACTCGCATTACTATATACCGTGATCGATTTTGTAAAAGTTCCCGGCCTTCCGGTCGGGTTATAGGTCACGGTAATCGATCCTTTTCGACCCGGCTCGATCGGTTCTTTCGACCAGGTTGGGGTCGTACATCCACAGGAAGCCTGCACCCGGCTCACCACCAGGGGAAAGTTTCCCCTATTGGTAAAATCGAATACATGGGTTACTTTACCATCTTCCTCTTTGATTTTTCCAAAATCATGGGATTTTTCTTCAAAACTGATAACAGCTTTCTGCGACATGGCGGCCAGGGAGCACACCAGGCAAAAAAGTAAAAGGCTGTATTTTTTCATATTTGTTTAATTAATTTGTAAATCCCAACTCCGCAACGATGTTCTTTTTAATCACACACATTCAATCCTCAAAAAAAGGACATCTTCTTCTGCAATTATCAAAAACAACCGGGTCGAAATTTACAAAATGTAACTCAGTCGTTTAGTTGGTTTGTTGAAATTTTATTTCGAACAGATACCGTTCCTCTGACTATTATTTTGAAACTTTGGAAGCACTGGCAACCGGCTCTTTTGGAATCGGAATAACTTCACCTTTAATAACCAACACTACCTGATCCTGAGAATCTGCGGTATACACGGTGATCGTTTTGGTAAATACGCCGGGCCTTCCTGAAGTATTGTAAGTAACTGTTATGGCTCCCTTTTTACCGGGTTCAACAGGTTCCTTTGTCCAGGTGGGGGTCGTACAACCGCACGATGCCTGTACCCTGTTAACGACTAAAGGTGCATTCCCTTTATTTGTAAAATTAAACACATACGTTATTTTTCCGTCTTTCTCGTTCACTTTTCCAAAATCATGTTCTTTTACATCAAAACTAATTACTGATTTTTGAGCCATTGCAACCAGTGAAAACACCAGGCAAACAAATAGCAAACTACATTTTTTCATATCAACTTAATTAAATTATTAAACTAAGAATAAACTCAAACGATTTTGAGACATGCAAAAGTATAAAAAATGTTGTTCATAACTACGCAAATATCCTATTATCTGTTTAAATTTAGTTAAAGTAGTGATTAAACGGGTATTCGTTGAATATTGGTCGGACAGTTACCCTTCAAAAGAAAAGATAAAACAAGCGATTAATCCTATTTTTATGTATCCTAACCAATATGTATCCCTAACCAATAGGAAACTAAAAAACCAGTCGTCTTTCTGTCAAAATCCGTAAGGCTTGACGACGAATGGTTTTTATCGAGATACGACCCCTCAAAGAAGTGTCCATTAGCTGCATATTATCCAAAAAAGGGAGTTTTCCCAGTCTTGGCTCTTTTCTTTTTTGAACTGCCTCCCGGTCGTATTTTAGTCGTATTTTAGTCTTGTTCCAGTTTAGGTATAGAGGGGGTTCAGTTAGGGTTCGGAGAGGGTTCGGATAGGGTTCGGATAGGTAGACCTAACTGAACCCCCTCGAAACCCTCTCTATACTCCCATTGAAATGTCTCGATACCTAACATGAGCACCGGCTGAAGTAAGAGAATGCTACCTTAGCTTAAAGGACAAAGAATGGAATAAAATAAGAGTCCACTCCTCAACGTATTTTTTGTACGGAAAGATACGAAGATTATAAAAATAAACAACTCAAAAACAGCAGGTTGCATAATTGTTTCTTAGCATACTTTTTGATAAGCAGACTTATCGGAAAAGGCTCAATTATCAAATTTCAACGTTCCGTGTTGTTTTGGGTACTGCAACAGCGGAATTAAAAG
>JAUZOM010000072.1 GCA_030706465.1 Bacteroidota bacterium
AAACCCTATTTATACCCTATTTAAACCTAGGACAAACTTAGAACGAACTATACAGGTAGTATACGGGGAAGGTGAAGAAGCCGGCATATTCCTCCAGACTTCCGGATAATGATGCTATACGGAAAGCAAAGTTTCCAGATCAGCCTTGGCGAAGCAAAAGAGGCTCAGCCAAACCCAAAACCGGCAACCGGTCCTGTGCCACCAACCCCCGATGGGCATATAAAAATACCGGGAAGCAGGATGATACTTGATTTGCCTCAGAAGGTGCAACTATATTCTGTTGATGTGCACCGGTTTCTAATCCGGAGGTACGTGGCGAAGGTACAATGGAAAAATACCTAACGATATATTTCCATTGTAACCTGTCAGGTGGCTCGTTCTTTATTTTGGTAAAACAGCTCTAAACGGAATGTTTTACAGGGAAATAAAATGAGGGAAGTTTATTCAGGATAGAAAGATTCGGAGGTAGGTTTGTCCGGGTGAATTATTGTTCTGAAATTCAGTTGAAAAGGGTTTTGGAGAATAACTTCAAATTGAAAGAATGAACCAACTTGACTATCAACATTTTTTTGTAATTTTGTCAACTGAAAACAGATTCATTTTAGAAAAGGCATGCGCATTTTAATTCAACGGGTTAACGAAGCTTCGGTAGAGATTGACAAACAAATTAAGTCCTGTATTCAGGTTGGATTGTTGGTGCTGGTGGGAATTGAAGAGGCAGATACCGTAGAAGACTCCGACTGGCTGGCCGGGAAAGTAGTCGGGCTGCGTATCTTCGATGATGAGCAGGGGGTGATGAATCGTTCGGTGCAGGATATCGGGGGTGACATCCTGGTGGTAAGCCAGTTCACGTTGCATGCCATGACCAAAAAGGGGAACCGGCCGTCGTATATCCGGGCGGCCAAACATGAAACGGCCATTCCGTTATACGAACATTTCTGCCGGGAACTGAGCCTGAAACTGGGTAAAGAAGTACAGACCGGTACTTTTGCCGCCGATATGAAAGTGAAGCTGGTAAACAACGGACCGGTAAGTATTTGGATTGACAGCAAGAACCGGGAATAAAGGTTATTGTTGGTTATTTGCCGCCGGCGTGATTGATTTGCTTCGCGTTATGAGTAGTTATTTGCCTCCGGCGTTATTGATGGTTATTGATTGAGATGATTCTAAATTAGCATAATTCGTTTAAATTCGTATAATTCGTTCAGTATGAAAAAACATATTCCCAATTTTATCACCTGCCTCAACCTGTTTTCAGGCTGTGTGGCAGCCTGCCTGGCTTTCAACGAAAATTACCAGGGGGCCTTCGCTGCTATTTTACTGGCCGCCGTGTTCGACTTTCTGGATGGCTTTGCCGCCCGGTTATTGAAAGCCTATTCGCCTATGGGGAAAGAATTGGATTCACTGGCCGATATGGTGAGTTTCGGGCTGGCACCCGGTGCCATCGTCTTTTCCTTTTTGTCGGAAATCGGGATGAATGAATGGGTTCCGTATCTGGCATTCCTGATCCCGGTCTTTTCAGGGCTCCGCTTAGCCAAATTTAATATCGACGACCGGCAAGCCACTTCGTTTATCGGGCTTCCGGTACCGGCAAATGCTATTTTTTGGGCCGGGCTGGTCTATTCTTTCTCTCCAGCCCTGTTGAACAATAGTTGGGTATTGCTCCCCCTTATCGGGTTATTCTGTTATTTGCTGATAGCCAGGCTTCCCATGTTTTCATTGAAGTTTAAAAACCTGAACTGGATAGAGAATCAGACCCAATACTTGTTTTTACTGGGGTGTGCCCTGATATTGGCACTCTACCGGCAAGACGCCTTTGCCCTGATTATAGGTTGGTATATCGTGTTGTCAGCCGGACTCTATTTCGTTAATAAAGCTAAATAAAGGGGGTTTCGAAGCAACGATGGCAGGGCGTATCGCTCAATCCATCTTCAACTAATTTTCGGTAACCACGGCTTATTCGTATATTTGTCGCAAATCAAGATTTCATGTCAATCAGTATTTCCAATCTGACCAAAAAATACGGGGAACAAACGGTTCTCAATAACATTCACTTCGAAATTGGCGAAGGAGAAGTCGTCGGTTTTTTAGGACCTAACGGAGCCGGGAAAACCACCACCATGAAGATCCTGGCCGGGGCCTTGTCGTATAACACCGGCCTGGTAAAAATTTGCGGGGTGGATGTCAGGGAGAACCCGTTGCAAACCAAAAGCCTGGTAGGGTATCTTCCGGAGCAAAACCCTTTATACCCGGATATGTACGTGAAAGAATATCTCCTTTTTGTGGCCGAAGCTTATCGGTTGGGGAAAGGGAAACAGGCCCGGGTAAACGAATTGATCGACTTGGTTGGGTTACGGCCCGAGTTTCATAAAAAGATCGGGCAACTGTCCAAAGGATACCGCCAACGGGTGGGACTGGCACAAGCCTTGATCCCAAACCCGAAAGTACTGATCCTGGATGAACCGACTACCGGACTGGATCCGAACCAACTGGAAGAGATCCGGAACCTGATCCGGGAGATCGGGAAAGATAAAACGGTATTGCTCAGCACCCACATCATGCAGGAGATCAAAGCGATCTGCAACCGGGTGATCGTGATCAACAAAGGGGATATCGTAGCGGATTATTCCGATTTATCGGAGCTGAAAACATTTGAAGAAAACAGCTTCCATTTGGAAGTAGAATTTGCCGGGGAAGTCTCCACGGAGGCCCTGGAAAAGCTGGAACAGGTAACCGACGTCAAAAGAATATCACCCCATCATGTCCTACTTATTGCTTCGGCAGATATAAGCGGTATTATCTTTGATTTTGCGGTAAAAACAAATAATAAGATCCTGATGCTTAAACCCATAGAACGAAGTATGGAAGAAGTATTCCAGAGCTTGACGAAATAGTATATTTGCATTACAACTTTTCCAAAGTTCCAAACTTTGGAAAAGTTATACAAGAAATAGATGGAAGAAACCAATTTCGATATACGAAACAACCGGACAGGGGAAAAAGAGTTTGAGAACGCCTTGCGGCCACTGACATTTTCGGATTTCAAGGGACAAAATAAAATTGTCGAGAATCTGAAGATCTTTGTACAGGCAGCCCGCATGCGTACCGAATCGCTCGACCATGTGTTGCTGCACGGACCTCCGGGATTGGGAAAGACGACTCTTTCGAACATTATCGCCAACGAGCTGAACGTGGGCTTCAAGATCACATCAGGTCCCGTGCTGGATAAGCCGGGAGACCTGGCAGGACTGCTTACCAGCCTGGAACCGAATGATGTGTTGTTTATTGATGAAATCCACCGCCTGAGTCCGATCGTGGAAGAATACCTGTATTCGGCCATGGAGGATTACCGGATTGACATTATGATTGACAAAGGACCCAGTGCACGGTCCATTCAGTTGGAATTGAACCCGTTTACCTTGATTGGGGCAACGACCCGGAGCGGACTGCTTACTTCGCCATTGCGGGCACGTTTTGGAATCAATTGCCACTTTGAATATTACGATATTGAGGTTATCACCGGCATTATCAAACGTTCGGCCCACTTGCTGAACGTGGAAATTGAAGACCAGGCAGCCGTAGAAATCGGAGGCCGGAGCCGTGGAACGCCGCGTATTGCCAACGCCTTGCTGCGTAGAGTGAGAGACTTTGCACAGGTGAAAGGGAACGGGAGCATCGACCTGGAAATTGCCTGTTATGCCCTGGAAGCCCTAAATATCGACAAATACGGATTGGATGAAATCGATAATAAGATTTTGATAACCATCATTGATAAATTCCAGGGTGGACCGGTAGGATTAACCACCATTGCCACTGCCTTGGGCGAAGACCCGGGCACGTTGGAAGAAGTGTATGAACCTTTTCTGATTAAAGAGGGCTTTCTTAAACGAACACCACGGGGACGTGAAGTGACTGAATTAGCCTACAAACATCTCGGCAGGGTAAGATTGGGAGAGACGGGAACGCTGTTCTGAGAAATGAGGAATGAGAAGTGAGGAATGAGAAAAGAGAAAAGAGGTAAGACGTAAGAAAGCAAGAAATTTGTATATAATTCGATATCAATTATTTATTGACATTTAAAATTATTGGATATGGAAGAGCTTGTAATTATACGGACCTTTAGCAGTTCTAAAGATTTTCAATTTGCTAAATCATATCTGGAATCCTTTGGAATTGAATGTTTCGGGAGAGATGAGGTTATAAACCGTGCCTATGTTGATATTGCAGATGGAGGCGTGAAACTTCAGGTACGCACCGAACAAGCCGAAGAAGCTGTGAAATTGCTTTTCGAAGGAGGTTACCTGAAAGCGGAAGACTTTGAACCAACCGCTGAAATGAAATGGATGGAAAAGATATTAAACTCTTTTAGAAAGAAATAAAAAAGAAATTTAATTGATCTCTCTTTAAGATGGTTTGTCACTGAGAACGCTCTGCAAGCACAGTTACAAACATTTCATTATGTGAAAAATAGAATTTTAGCATCAATTATTCCCCTATATTTAAAAATTATTCGCTATGAGTGAACTTGTAACGTTAATGTCTTTTAGCAGCTCAATCGATTTCGAAATGGCTAAATCGTATCTCGAATCATTCGAAATTGAATGCTTCGGAAGGGATGAGATTAACAACCGGGCCTACATCAACAACGTAAATGGAGGTGTGAAACTTGAAGTTCGTGCCGAACAAGCCGAACAGGCCATGAAATTGCTTTTCGAAGGGGGCTACCTGAAAGCGGAAGATTTTGAAGAATCCCCGGAAATGAAATGGATGGAAAAGATATTGAATGCATTCAAAAAGAAATAGAAAAATGTCTCTTCACTGTCTTTAAAATGATTTGTAATTTTGTACCCCGTGAGTGTAAAATTACTTGTATAGAACTATGAGCAACATAGAACTCCAGAAAAAGGATTTCTTCCAATCGATCGTATCGTTAATTGGCGGTACACGGGAGCGTGTTGCTTTAACAGTAAACAGTGAACTTACAATTCTGTATTGGAATATTGGAAAATAAATTAATGAAGATATTCTGAAAAATAGCAGGACTGATTATGGGAAAACAATAGTTTCGGAACTTAGTAAAGCTCTAATCACGAAATATGGTGAAGGTTTTAGCAAAAGAAACCTGCATAACTTTATTAAATTCAATGAGCTATATATGGGAATTCAGATTGTGCAGACACTGTCTGCACAATTGAGCTGGTCACACATCTATTCTCTAATATACATTAAAGAAGAAGTAAAACGTGAATTTTACACCCAACTGTGCATTCACGAACGTTGGAGTGTGCGGACGTTACAAAACCGGATGAGCAGTATGCTTTTGAACGGACTGACATTACCTAATAAGAAAGTATTGGAAAAGAGAATTCATTAAGAAAATAAGAGTAATCTAAATTAACTAAATCGGCTTATTTAACTTACAGTGCACCTATGGCAGAACAAATGAAAAAACTGGCGAAAGAAACCGCCTTATACGGAGTTAGCAGCATTTTGGGAAAATTCCTGAACTGGATGATGGTACCTTTGTATACCTATGTTCTGGCAAGCCCGGCTGATTATGGAATTGTCACGAACCTGTATGCCTGGACCGCCTTATTATTGGTTATGCTTACTTACGGCATGGAGACCGGTTTCCTCCGGTTTGCCAACAAAAATAAGGAAGAAGCCGGGAAAGTGTACAGTACCACATTGATTGCAGTGGGATTCACCTCCACCCTCTTCGCTCTGCTGTGTATCTTCTTTTCTCATCCGATAGCCAACGCATTGGGATATGCCAACCATTCAGAATTTATTGCTATGCTGGGAACTGTGGTTGCGTTTGATGCCTTTGGCTGTATACCGTATGTTTACCTGCGTTTTAAAAACCGTCCGATACGGTTTGTTGCATTAAACTTATTTGCCATATTTGTCAATATCTTCTTTAATGTATTTTTTCTGGTCATTTGCCCGTGGCTTATGGTAAAAGCCCCAACGCTTATCAGTTGGTTCTACGATCCTAATTATGGCGTTGGTTATGTGTTTATTTCAAACATATTCTCCACCGCATTAGTAACCATAGCCTTGCTGTTCGATGTATTTGTTGTGAAATTTGAGTTTGACAAAGCATTGCTTAAGAAAATGCTAAAATACTCATTGCCTTTGGTGGTGTTAGGCATTGCCGGGACCATGAACCAGACCCTGGATAAAATACTCTTCAAGATGTTAATCCCTGGGGTTAAAGGAGCTTCCGAACTTGGAATATATGGTGCCACATCGAAAATTGCCTTAGTCATGATGATGTTCACCCAAGCGTTCCGTTACTCGTACGAGCCATTTATTTTTGCACAGAAGAAAGACAAAAACAGCCTGGAAGCGTATGCCGATGCCATGAAGTTCTACATTCTGTTTGCCTTGTTTATCTTTTTAGGAATGGTCCTTTACATGGACATATTTAAATATATCATCCAGCGCAATTACTGGGTTGGGTTGAAAGCAGTACCTATCGTGTTATTCTCATTTATCTTCCAGGGTATATTTTTCAACCTGTCGCTCTGGTACAAGCTAACCGATAAAACCTACTACGGAGCTTTGTTCTCCATCTTGGGTACTGTTATCATTGTCGTATTGAATGTAGTTTTAGTACCGGTTTACAGCTATATGGGCTGCGCCTGGGCTGCATTTGTGTGCTATTTTGTCATCATGGCGGTTTCTTATTATTACGGGCAGAAACATATGCCTATAAAATACGACCTAAAGACTATCGGACTTTATACCTGCGTTACAATCGTATTTTATGTAATCAGCTTATTCATCAAAACACCCTATGCGGTTATTAATATCGTACTAAAATCGGTTTTAATGATAGCATTCCTGGTACTCATGGTGAAACGTGACTTTCCCTTACGAACAATTCCGGTTGTTAACAGGTTTTTTAAAAAGTAATGAAATGAGCAAACTTCATATAATCACTCCGGTAAAAGATTCTTTGGATATGACGCTCCAAACCATAAACAGTATTATGGATTCGGAAATTTCCATTGATTTCAATTATACGGTATATAATGATTTCAGTTCGGAAACTACAGCTGAAATACTGGAAAAGAAGTCAAAAGAATCAGGATTTACATTGGTCAACCTGAAAGACATAACCATGCATCCGTCCCCTAATTATTTGTTTATTCTGCGCGATGCACAACAAAGAGCTATTTTCGAAAACGCGCATTTAGTAATAATTGAACCGGATGTAATTGTCGAGAAGAATACGATCCAGCAGATGTATAATTATGTTTCCAGCCTTGAAAAAGCAGGTATGATCGCTGCACTTACAACGGATATGAATGGCAAGATCAATTTCCCCTATTTATACGCAAAGAAATTCTCCAAGGGTGTTTTGAAGACCCGAAAGGGACTCGGTTTCTGTTGCACTCTTTTAACCGAATCCTTTCTTGCTTCGTATAATTTTGACATGCTGAATCCGGAAAAAGACTGGTATGATGTGTTTATATCGCATAAATCAATTGAACTGGGGTTTAATAATTATTTGCTGACTTCACTCCCCGTAATCCATAAGCATCAAGGAAATCGTCCGCCAAAACATCTAAAATACATATATCCACTGAGAATATTGCTGGGGAAAAGCTGAGAATTTATATTACTTTAGTCCTCTCCCAAAGTTAACTACTTCAATCGATCAAATTATCCTTCGTAACACAAACAAATTAAAAATATGAATTTTATCCAGTTATGTAACCAGATTTTCAACGAATCTGTGCTTGATTATCACAAAACCGACCATGTTGATGCACCCATCATCAACAACTATGAGTTCAAAAGTATTGAGTACTATCTGTATCTAAAAAACTGGATTGATACTGTTCAATGGCATCTGGAAGATATTATACGGAATCCGGAAATTGACCCGGTTGAAGCTCTTGCGCTGAAGCGTAGAATCGACAAATCAAATCAGGACCGGACGGATCTGGTTGAGTTGATTGACAGCTATTTGTTCGACCAATACAAAGACATACAGGTAAAACCGAATGCAATTATTAATACCGAAAGTCCGGCCTGGGCCATTGACCGCCTATCGATATTGCACTTGAAAATTTATCACATGCAACAAGAAGTGGATAGAAAAGATTCTTCGGCAGAACACTTTGCCCAATGTCAGGCGAAATTGAATATTCTGTTGGAACAGAAAGTGGATCTGTCGACTTCCATCAATCAGTTAATTGAAGATATAGCCAACGGTGATAAACGGATGAAAGTATACAAACAAATGAAAATGTACAACGATCCGGCACTAAACCCTGTTTTATACGGCAAAAGCAACTAATGTCCAGGATATTAATCATACGTTTCTCCGCACTGGGTGATGTTGCCATGACCATTCCGGTGATTTATTCGCTGGCAGTGAGCTATCCTATGCACGAAATATGCATTTTGAGCAGGCAACAGTTTAAGCCATTGTTTGAGGAAATGCCGGGTAACGTCCGATTTATCGGAGCCGATTTAAAAGGGAAACATAACGGGTTATCCGGCCTGAACAGATTATATAATGAGTTAAAAACAATAAAGTTTGATTATATAGCTGACTTTCACTCTGTCTTAAGATCAAATTATCTCCGGTTCCGGTTTCTCCTGAAAGGGAAACCAACAGCAAGCATCCATAAGGGGCGAACAGAAAAGAAAAAGCTAACACGGAAGAAATACAAATCATTAGTTCCACTTGAATCAGGTTTTTTGCGTTATCAGAAAGTTCTGGAAAAATTGGGATTTCATTTCGAGCTGCATTTTGAATCCATTTTCAACGATAAACAAGTTGATTTGTCCCGGATAAATGATTATACGGGTAAAAAAGATGAAATAAAATGGCTGGGCATTGCGCCTTTTGCGAAACATAAGGGGAAAATATATCCACTTGAGCTACAAGAAAAAGTGATTTCACATTTTGCAAACGATAAGCGGATTAAAGTATTTTTGTTTGGCGGAGGTGAGACAGAAAAAAACATTGTGAATAAATGGGTTGAAAAATATCCTTCAATTATTTCTCTGGTCGGTATACTTAATACAAGCCAGGAACTTGTTTTAATGAGCCAACTGGACATTATGTTTTCTATGGATTCGGCCAATATGCATTTGGCATCACTTGTTAATACCAGGGTTGTTTCGCTTTGGGGAGCCACTCATCCGTACGCCGGATTTATGGGCTGGAATCAATCGACCGATCATGCTATTCAGGTAGACCTATTTTGCCGTCCATGTTCTATATACGGGCAGATACCGTGTTACCGGAAAGACTATGCCTGTTTGTATCAAATCGCTCCTGAACAAGTTATTCAACGCATTGAAAGTACACTCTTTAATTTATGAAAATCGTTATCAATCCATCATATCGTATTTTAAATTCATTTGTTTCGAATATTCCAACTCATTTTGAACAAGAGGGAGAACTGGTCTACACTGCCCGCAACCAACTCAAACACTTTTCGGTGGAAGGATATGATGTAATTGTAAAACGATATAAAGTTCCCCATTTAATCAACCGGATAGCATACACATTCTTTCGCCCATCAAAGGCGAAACGGGCCTACAACTATGCTTTGAAATTGTTGCAACTAGGGGTGGATTCGCCGGATCCAATTGCATATATTGAACAATACAAAGGAGGTTTGCTTACCCATGGGTATTTTATTTCCATTTATGAAAAGGATTATTCCGTGATCCGTGAATTAATGACGGGGACACAGAAGGATGAATCTTTATTAAAAGAGCTTTCATATTATATCGCAGACTTTCATCGTAAGGGAGTCTTACATTTGGACATGTCCCCCGGAAACATTTTATATAAAAAGGATGCTAATCATACCCAATTTACACTGATTGACATCAATAGGATGCAATTTTTACCAACCATTTCCAACGAGAAACGATTTAAAAGTTTTAAACGGCTTTCCGAGAATGAAATTGTATTAACTGAAATTGCAAAATTATATGCTGCTGCTGCACACTTAGATGAGGCTGAAGCCATCGAAAAAATAAATCAATACAGTACCGACTTTTTTGCTTCCAGAAAAAGATTTAAAGTCAGAAAAAAGAAAAAATCATGAGGATAGGGTACGATGCAAAACGGCTATTCTGTAATCATCGCGGGCTAGGTAATTACAGCCGGGATTTAATACGTATTTTAAATCAGTATTATCCCGAAAACCATTATGATTTATTTACTCCGAAGATTAAAATTAACGTTCCGGTAAATGCTGAAAATACAACAGTCATTCAACCGGATGGAATCTATAAATACTTACCTTCATCCGTGTGGAGAAGTATTGGAGTCTGTTCGAACATCAAACGGTGTGGGGATACTATTTTTCACGGATTAAGCCAGGAATTGCCTTGGGGAATAGAGAAAACAGGGACTAAAAATGTAGTCACCATGCACGATGCCATTTTTATGCGTTATCCCGAACTGTATTCCTCTACCTATCGGGCTGTTTTTATTCAAAAAAATAAGCATGCATGCCGGGTTGCCGATCACATTATTGCTATTAGCGAACAAACCAAACGAGACATTATAAATTTCTTTGGAGCTGATGAAAAAAAAATAAGTGTTGTTTATCAAGGGTGTAATAATATTTTCAGAAAACAAATTTCCGAAGAACAAAAGATAACCGTCCGAACCAAGTATAATTTACCTGATCAATTCTTACTGAATGTAGGAAGTATTGAAAAGCGGAAAAATGCGGCTCTTATTGTGGAAGCACTGCATTTCAAAAAATTGGATATTCCACTTGTAATTATAGGAAAACCAACTTTATATATTGATGAAATTCGTTCGTTAATTTCAAAATACAAGATGGAAGAACAAGTTGTATTCATCCATGATGCTGAAACAATTGATTTACCTGCGATTTATTCTTTATCCGATATGTTTATTTATCCATCAATATTCGAAGGGTTTGGAATACCAATTCTGGAGGCCCTTTGTACCAGTACACCGGTCATTACATCGACAGGAAGTTGCTTTGAAGAAACCGGGGGACCTTCTTCAAGCTATATTAATCCGCAAAGTGCAGAAGAATTAGGTAACGCCATTTCAGAAATAATGAATGACAGTTTATTAGAAAAGAAAATGAAGGATGATGGTCTGATCTTTTCGGGAAAGTTTACAGATAACAATATTGCCAAAGAATTAATGTCTATTTATCAGTCAGTTTAACCGCCCAACTTTATGAATATAGTTAGAATTACGTCAGGGCTTGGTAATCAGATTTTTCAATATGCATTCTACCGCGCATTAAAAAATAATGTTCCAGATACAAAGATGGATATTTCGGAATTTAAATACCGGAAACACCATTATGGTTATGAGCTGGAAAGAGTTTTTACTATCAAGCCGAATTATGCCAGCCGAAAAGACAGCAATACACTGGCAGATGTATCAAAAGATTGGTTCTCTGAATTAAGACGTAAATATTTCAAAATAACGCTGAAAAGTACAGGAAGATTACTGGACGAAAAGATTCTTGGAACCCATTTTCAACCCGATCTGTTGACAGTTGAGAACGGCTATTTTAAAGGGTTTTGGCAAACAGAAAAATACTTTATGGATATTGCAGAACAATTGCGAAATGAACTGACTTTCAAACAAACTGTTGATGAACAAAACAAGAAAATTGCAGATGAAATAATGGCGTGTAATGCTGTGAGCATTCATATCCGACGAGGAGATTATATAAAAAAACGACGTTTTGAATCAGTGGGATCTGTATGTTCTTTAAACTATTATCAGTTAGGTATTAACTATATTCAATCAAAAACTAAGCAACCTCGCTTTTTTGTCTTTTCGGATGATATAAACTGGGCGAAAGAGAACTTAAAAATCAACAATGCTTATTTTGTCGATGTTAATACAGGAAAAAACAGCTTTAAAGATATGCAACTCATGAGCCTGTGCAAACATAATATTATTGCCAACAGCAGTTTTAGCTGGTGGGGGGCTTGGTTGAACGCTAATGCGCAAAAAATTATTATTGCACCAAGCATTTGGTTTCGGAATGCACCAATGCCGGATATTGTACCAGAGAATTGGATAAAAATAAGTGTTGATTAATACGATAAAAATGCATCTATCAGTCATAATAATAACTTATAATGAAGAACGGAATATCGAACGTTGCCTGAAGTCTGTTTTGGGTATAGCCGATGAAATTGTTGTAGTTGATTCATTTTCAACAGATCAGACAGAAAGAATTTGTCTTCAATATGGTGTAAAAATTATCCAACGTAAATTCGATGGATACGGAACGCAAAAGCAATTTGCAGCAAATCAAGCAAAATTTGAATATGTCTTATCGCTGGATGCTGATGAAGAACTCTCGGAAGCATTAAGAGGAGCTATTCTAATTGAGAAAGAAAAATGGGCTCATACCTGTTATTCGTTTAACCGGAAAAATTTCTATTGCAACGTGCCAATACGTTTTTGCGGCTGGTATCCAGACAAACAAGTGAGATTGTTCAATCGACTAAAAACCAACTGGGACAACAAAAGCGTACACGAGTCGATTGACATACAGAACAAACGAGAAGCCTTTCATCTGCATGGAGATTTAAATCATTATACGTGCTATTCTATAACAGAACATCAAGAGAAAGAGAAGAAATATGCACGAATAAATGCAGATACTTTAATAAAAGAGGGTAAACACGTCTATCTGGTAACGCCATATATAAAAAGTGCTTTTCGTTTTTTAAAAACTTACATTATCAAATTAGGGATATTGGATGGATATTATGGACTCATTATTTCCAAAACATTGGCAAAATCTTCTTACTACAAATATACATGGGCAAGAAAACAAAGTTAGACAAGAGTAACTGAATAGGAATAATTCCGGTATAAGACAGGTTCTTTCTTAAAATAAATTTATAACAACTTAAATATATGCTTTCAATAATTATCTGTTCAAGAAATAAATCACTAGGTGAGGCATTCACAGAGAACATAAAGAATACTGTTGGAGTTGATTATGAAATAATTGCTGTTGATAACTCGGAAAACCAATATTCAATATTTTCTGCTTATAACATTGGCTTTGCCCAAAGCAACTATCCATACGTCTGTTTTGTACACGAGGACGTACTTTTTCATTCATTCAACTGGGGAGAACGGGTTATTGCCCATCTGCAAAACCCGTCAATCGGGATCGTTGGAGTAGCCGGTGGTGATTTAGTTACCCGGGTTCCTGCTTCGTGGGCAAATTTGATCTCCCGCGGTCAAAACGTAATTCTATCTGATTCTGTCAGCAAAAAACCAACAAAGCATCTCTTGGAGCCTGAAAATTATAATCAGCAGGAACGATCTTCAATCACCATAGATGGTCTTTTCATGTGTATGAGGCAAGAGCTCATGCGCAAAATTCATTTTGATGAGGATCTTAAGGGATTTCATGGTTATGATTATGACATATCCATTCAGTCAATCGTAGCTGGCTATACAAATTGTGTCATTTATGATATCAGCCTGGAGCATTTCTCCAAAGGAAAAACTGATATCGTCTATTTTAGGAATCTTATTTCGATTTATAAGAAATGGGAAAGTTATCTCCCGTTGATTGGCAAGAATATTACGAAAAACGAATGCCTCAAAATTCCAACAATAGAGGAAAAAAAGATATATCAACTGACAAAGAAAATGGTGAGAAAGGGATTTGAAGTCACTGAAATTACTTCTGAAATCAACTATTACGCAAATATAATCGGTTCAAAAAGAGCTGTTTTGTTTTTAAAGTTCCGCATTTTCTTAATCCGATTGTTTAATTGCCCAAAATATATTTTCTCTAAATAAAAAATCAATGAGTTGACAAGCAGCCGGCTCTGTTTGATTTTATCTCTCTATTTGAATAAAATCCCTTTATCCAACTTTTTTATACTGCATTTGAAGAGCTAAACAACTCAATGGTACAAATAACGTAGTTCCTCTTAATAAAAAGAAAGGCATTTCAATCATCATCAATAATAAAAAGCAAATTATGATAGAAAACAGGACCCAGTTCCTTTGCTTTATACAATTGTATGAAAGAACAAAAAGAATACCTACCAGGGCTATTAATCCCAAAATTCCGGTTTGCATCAAGTCCCCTAAAAATTGATTGGATGGGTATATATTTATTACATTTACAGATGGATATCCCAATTTCAATGCCAGCTCTTGTGAAGTCATCGCTTTGGTCATGCCTCCAATCCCGGTACCGAACCATGAATTTGTTTTAATAGAATAGAGAGCCGTAGTATATTGTTGCTCCCGAACAGGATCATTGATAAATTTTAAAATGACATCCATTCGGGTAAAGGCAAAGGCTATTAACAAGAAGCAAGCAAAAAGATACAAATAGAATTGTATTCTTTCTCTACGCAAAAGCCAGGCTATCCCACATACGATAACAACCAGAAAATTGACTAATCCAATTCTACTTTGTATAATAATAGTTAATACGAATGCCGCAATTGCAAAAATAGCCAGTTCAAAGTAGCTAATATTAGATGAGCTCTTTCGTTTATCGAACAAATAGATGCCAATAGCAAGTGCCAGAATATAACTAATAGAATTGTAGCTGGGATGGTTATAGCTTGTCCAATTAAAAACCAGGAAAAAAGGAGGTTGGTTATCAAACACTTTCTTGTGAAATACAAACCAATCTGTCAGTGGAACTCCGATTCTTGAGCTCTCGTAAATCCAGCAAAACAAAGATAGAAAAATAAAGATTGTAGCCCCTCTAAAAAATAGAAGGAGAAGCCTGTCTGTTTCTTCCCTTGTTAATTGAAAGAAACAAAAGGCAATGGGAAAAGTAGCAAAAGGCAAATACGCACTCAGTTTATTCAGTCCTCCGTTCAAGTCATTCGTCCACAGTAAACTGATAGCATGAATTAATAAATAGGCCCAGAACCAATAAAATACTTTACCGCGCTTGTATATCCGACGATGGTCATATGCAAAATAAAGTGAGCACGCTATAAAAACAGCACCTGCATTAATCCCATATCGGGTTGAATAAAATAGGCTAATGAGAAATGATCCTAATCCGATTAAAAGTATTTTCCGCGAGATTGAAACAGTATCTCTCCATACCTTCGAAAATAACAGCCAAGCTAACGGAGAAAAAGCGAATATAAAGTATAATATCTTTGCTGTGATTGTATGACGAACAATTAGCTCCGAGACAGGCAAAGTTGCATTGAAAAAGTTGAAAAACAATACAAATGAAGTAACTGTCAACACCATTAGAACCGTGAGATACATTCCACTGGTTAAATGCCCTCGAATTAATTTTATCATTTTGAGAATTGGGTGTAAATCTTCATATATTTTGCCATGTGCTTCTCATAGGAGAATGATTTGGCATAATCGATATTCCGTTGGGCATTCATTGGAGATAACTGAAATTCGGCCATGTTTTTTTCCAACACTTCTTTCATATAGTTGACCTCAAAATTGTCCCAGATATAAGTCAGCCCCCCACCAATTTCTTTTAAACTGGTTTTTTCAGTTGTAAATACCGGCTTACCAAAGTACATGGCCTCTATAACCGGTAGCCCGAACCCCTCAAAAAGCGAAGGAAACAAAAGAGCTACACAGTTTTTGTACAACCAAATCCTTTCCCCATTGGTTATTTGTCCAACCAGATGGACGTTAGTAATATTCTCCGACTCAATTGTTGCACGGATTTCCTCACCGTAAGTAGTCCCCGATTTCCCCGCCAGATATAATTCATAATCGGGAAACTCTTTCATCAATGGCAAAAGAACATGGAAATTCTTTTTCCGCTTAATCTGCCCGATACTAAAGAAAAACGGTTTCCCTCTTAGAACAAAATCGGGCTGTTTTGCATTGCTGGAATCGAAGTACTCTACTCCATTGTAAATCACTTCTACCTTTTTATTTCTCAAATTTGCAAAGCGTTCGGTCTCTGCTTTTGAAAAATTTGATATGCAAATGACTTTATCCGCCCGGTCAATTTTGCGTTGAATCTTTTTCAAATACTTCTGGGATTTTTCCTGCCCTTTTTCGTAAAGGAAATTAAAATCATGAATAGTCAACACAACTTTAGTCTCGCTGTAAACAGGTCGAAAACGGCTTAATTGGTGTATGGAGTGCCAAACATCAAACTTAGGTATTAAAAACGGAAAATGCTTTCGCCACCAAGTTGATGAAATATAATTAACTTCTGTGCCAAAAGCACCTATCATCTTGGGGGGAACTAAAAGATACAGGTCATAGTTTTCACCAGCAGAATAATGTTGTTCAAAATATTTTCCGTAATTAAGCGCGACTTGCCCAAGGCCACAATTTATATGTTTAAGAATAGAAAGATCAACTAATATTTTCTTTTTCATAAAATTCAAATCTCCAAATTATCTGCTTGTTGTTTCAACAATATTATTCGAATTTTCAGAACTATCATTCAAATTCAGATAACAGTTTATTCAACTAATTTTAATTGAATTCAGTATACAAACATACTGTAATTATGTGTCTTTAATTTTTCTGGACGTCAAATTAACTTCTATCATAAAATCAATCCTCCATCCTTATTTTTTGTATAACTCCTTTAATAAGATAATTATACACTTGGCTATGAAGTTATGAGAAGATCAAATACTTATCAAAAAGATTGCTTAAATTATATCGTTGGACAAAACGACCACAATGACTAAACGAACCTATCAAGAACTTGCCCAATCTAAAGTTTGCAAAATTACAAAAATATCTCCTAGAATCAGTTACATTGGTTCTTAATTAAATTCTTAAACTTGACTAAACAGGTGCGTTTAAATATTTATTTTCTTCCGAAATCGGCAGGTATCTCACCCCAGGCGGAGGTTTCCCACTTCATAATGGCAGTTGTGTATTCGTTTTGCTGAAGCCAGGTTTCAGCCCGGCCAATTAAATCGAACAAGATGGCATTCGATTCATTTTTTTCAAGCAGTGTCTTGGTCTTTTTTGCTCTTACCCAGGCTAAAGCTGTTTTACTATCGGTATAGATGGGTAAGGAGCTGTTTTTTTGTTTTAAAAAAGCCAATCCATGAACCAGTGCCAGAAATTCACCGATATTATTGGTACCGTACTTGAATGGCCCCTGATGGAAGATTTCTTCGCCGGTTTTGCTATAGACACCTCTGTACTCCAGGAGGCCGGGGTTGCCACTGCAAGCTGCATCAACCGATAAACTTTCGAGGTCAGGTTTCCCGAATTTGGTTATTTCTTCTGTGGTTGTTTTTTTTGCTTTAGCATTTTTACCAATATAATTCCAACAAGGGGAAACCATGGCTTCCCGTGCTTCGGCTTCTGTTGCAAAACCTTTGTAAATAGCACCCTCATAGCCATGGATCTGCCGCTTGCAGTCTTCCCACGAACGATAAATGCCGGGCTCTTTCCCTTCCCAGACCACAAAGAATTTATTTTTGCTCATATTGGTTTATTTACAATTTTGTATTTGCAGCCCGTTGTATATGTCCTTTAAAAGAAGTATTTTTGCGTCACCAAAAGCGGTCCTGTAGTTCAATGGATAGAACAAGTGTTTCCTAAACACTAGATCCGGGTTCGATTCCCGGCAAGACTACTAACCAATTGAGAGTTGACAATTGAGAATTGACAATTATTTTTTATCTCCTGTTTCTTTTGATGATTTTACAATACTAATCAACAATCTTATCAGCTCTTTACAATCTCCCTCCATAGAAGTAAAGACTTTTTCTTCAAAGTAATCACTTTCGTGCAGTAACATCAACCAATACTCTGTCTCATTCGCCTCTTTTAATGCAATATTCATTTTATTAATAAAATCTGCCATCGACTGAGCATGTTCAGCTTCTTTTATTAAAGCTCCGATTGCAGTTCCACTTCTTAAAAGTTGCTTTGACAGTACAAACTCTTTCCTTTCTGCACAAAGATATTTATACGATTTTATAATCCGTAATGCAAATGCATACGATTTATCCATTACAATATTTTCCTTCTTCATAGCTAAGTAATGCATAAATTATCAATTGTAAACTGTCAACTGTCAATTTGAATAAGTCCGTCGCGCATCTGGATTACCCGGTCCGACAAGGCCGCCAGTTCTTTATCATGTGTTACGATAACGATGGTCAGTCCGAATTTATCACGTAAATCGAACAGCAACCGGTGCAGTTCCTCTTTGTTTTTCGAATCCAGGCTTCCCGAAGGTTCATCGGCTAAAATCAGTGCCGGGTCATTGATCAAAGCACGGGCTACCGCCACGCGTTGTTTTTCACCGCCTGAAAGCTCATTGGGTTTGTGTTCCATCCGGTCGCTAAGCTGTAGATAAGCCAGGAGTTGTTTCGCTTTCTGGGCTGTCTTCTTCGGGTCCTTCCGGGCTATTAATGCCGGAATCATTACATTTTCCAGGGCAGTGAATTCAGGTAACAATTGATGAAACTGGAAAATAAACCCGATATGTTTATTCCGGAAAGCGGCTAGTTCTTTTTCTCCCAGTTTGCTGAAGTCAACCCCATCCACCAGTATTTCACCGGCATTGGGTTTATCCAGTGTCCCGAGGATCTGGAGTAATGTCGTTTTACCGGCCCCACTGGGTCCTACAATGGAGACGATCTCGCCTTTCTTTATCTCCAGTTCAACGCCTTTCAGCACTTCGAGCTCATCAAAACTCTTATGGATATTTCTTGCTT
>JAUZOM010000073.1 GCA_030706465.1 Bacteroidota bacterium
ATTATAAAACTGCAAAGACCGCAGTTTAAGATTAGGTTTTCAAGGCATAAATAGCTCTTAGTTGTCATAAAAAAGGATAGCTGAAAAATCAACTATCCCGCTTTTTCTGACGTACTTGTCGCTAATCATATTTATTACTTGTTAGGTTGCTCCTCAGCAGAGCCTAACTCCGCTTCAATATGATAGCACAAAGATAAAATTTAATGTAAAGAAATTACAGCACTATAAACAAAAACTGTAAACAAATTTCAGGACGATACACCTCTTAACCCCCAGCCAACCCCCTCGAAACTCCCTCTGAAATGTCTCTATACATAAAATGAGCCCATGCTGAAGTAAGAGGATACTACCTGGAGATGACGGACAAAAAATGAAACAACATCAGGGAAAGAGCTGGAACCCGGGTAAGGATCGACTTCAACACACCTCCAAATTCGTCAAATAGCTGGGTGCCGAATCAATAGTCAACAAAGATTGTCCGGGTGTATAAAACAGGACAGTCCGTTATTCCACCTACTGGATATATAAAAAACCGTTCCAATATTCCAATCAGAACGGCATTCAATAGAGTGGGAGAGACTCTCCACCCGTTTTTTAAGAAGAGGATAAGTTTTTTTATCACAAACACTACAAATGCAATCTTATCATATCAGGTTGAAATTATAAAAAAAACAGGTACAGTCCAGGTAAACTAATAATTTACAACATGCAACTTTAATACCTATAAACCAAACTATTTGCTATTTAATGGTGCGTTTACCTTTTTTAGAACAACCGTTTATTTTTCATATTCCAAAGCCGGGTAAACTATCAGTTTATAATAATCTTTCTTTGGATAATTCCTTCTTTATTTCTAATTTTCACCAAATACAACCCTTTATTAAGTCCATCAGTTTTTATCTCTGTTTCCTTTGATACCAGGGGACAAACCTGAATAAACTCACCGTTTAGATGGTATAGTTCTGCTGTTGCATGCTGGTAATCGGATAGTTCAATATAAAAAAAGCCGTTACAGGGATTGGGATAAATTAAACCATCTAAAGTATTGTCCGGTAAATTTAATAGGCTGTTCGGTAAATAATTTTTCTTCCAACAAAAATTTATAGGCGGATAAGCTATTGAATCACCGATAGTGGGTAATCCGTACAATTTTTCAAGGGTATGAAAAATTGTATAATGATTAATCCTTGTTGTATATTGGCCGGATTGTATCATGCGTCCTGTAAAGATAGTAGCGATATGATTTGATGACAAAGTATTATCTTCGTCAAAAGTGAGTATAAACAAACTGTTATTTGCTTTTGCCCATTGGACATAGCTATTCATGTTGTTTGAAATCCATTGATCGCCTCTTGTAATTTTGGCCGGGTCGGCACCATCGTGCATATCATTTAATAAATTCGGCATTATAAAACAGACTGTAGGCAGTGATTTGAAATTACTTGATGGAAATGCTGCAAATGATTGATTTGTTGTTGGTGGAATCTGGTTTGTTCCCGTTCCTATCCAGTTAGATGCCGGGCTATGTTTACGCGCATAATAGCCGGAAGTTTCACCATTATAGCCCACTCCCGGCAAATCTTCCGAATACGTGGTAAATGTTTTCCCGGAATTAATCAATTGCTTTCCGATATTGGGTGTCGTGAAGGGATTGTTTGATGGAACCAGATCATCTGTTATCCCTTGGGTATTGCCTGAATACAATGCCAGATAGTTGGGCTGGCTGGGATGGGTAACTCCATAGGACTGGGTAAACAAAGCCGATAAGGTGTCGTTTGCTAATGAATTAATGTAGGGCGCTGCTGACGAACCAATAATTTGGTTAAAACTATGGTTCTCCATTATTACAATAACAATGTGATCAGGCCTTGGAAGAATAGTTTGGGACATTACAAGGTTGGCATGCGAAATCAGTAAAACTAAAACAAATCTGAATGATACTAAGTGTGTATGCATATCGTTAGCTCATTTTGGATGGAATTTTTATTTTATATAACAATCGTGTGCCGAAAAATATCTTGTAATTAATATAATGAGTGTAAAGAAACAACGAAAATAACACTTGTAAATAAATTCTTCACCTTTCAGTTTCAACGAAGTAACTTCTGCTGGTAACCAATTCAGTTATCCCTGTATTTTGCCGGGGAGTCTGTACTTTGTTCTGGCTCTTACGTTATCCACAGTAACCATCGGCCGATCAGTAGAAAATAGTCAGAAATCAGAGGATATAATCTGTTCCAAAAAATTCCCCAAGAAAGAGGCTGATTTCAGCCGGGGAATAATCTGAATGAGAATTGTTTAGGAGGGTCGGGGAGCAGGTTATTGCATTTCACGGCTTTTCAACTAAAAAGAACTTATCGTACGAATCGATAAGTTCTTTTTAAAAATAAGCTGTATGCCGGGATTCACTGTCAGGTTTCCGGAAAAGATTGGATGGTTAATTCGGTTTTTTTATTCAGGAAAAGGCCATAACGTGTTGATTCCTTATCAATAGCTATCAGGATCTCTTCATCGTGAATTTGAAAATGATTCGTTTCTATTTTCACCATGTCTTTTTTAGTATTCCGCTTCCACAAGCCGGTTACCAGCCCGTTTACCAGAATAACCGGACGAAAAATGCCATTCTCGGAGATGGCTTTTTTGTTATGAACCGTTGCCAGGGCAGCTCTGCGATCGGTATACCCGATTAAAAATTCATCGTATGCCGGTAATAAATGAATGGATGGTTTGCCAGAAGGAACATTGGAAAAGGAATTTGACAGCCAATAGGTATCCGTACCGATTGCCACTGAACTGAAACGGATCATATCCATTGCTTTTCTTGCGTCTGTAACAGACAAACCCGACCACCAGACAAAATCGCGCAATGTTGCCGGGCTATGGCTCTTAAAATACCGGGTAGCTAATTCGGCCAGTGCTTCATCACGGGTTAAAACTTTGCCGGCAGGTACCCTGTCGCACAGCAAAGAATACGTCAGTTTAGTTGCTTTCAAGGGTCCGCTGCAAACAACGCCATCCAATTCAGCCCGGAGCATCAAATGGGATAACCTGTTTTCGTCGGTCCGAATGTGAACACGATCATACTCCCGGACCAATTCTTCACGTGTCAGGCATTGGCCGTTTGCCAATACCTTTTCAAGCATTCTGTTGCTTTTTGCATAAATCAACTCATCCAACTCCAACTGTTTATCCCTTGCTTTCAACAAGGGTTTAATCCGGGGGGCTGTCAGTTCCAGCATCCAATAGATGTCATCGGCGGCAACCAAATGCCAGGTGGGTCGCATTAAATGCGTCCGGATGATTTCGCCCTGATTATAGGCTGTGTCTATGATCTTCTCTGTTGAATGGGGCATACGTAACCCCACGGCCCACTTGACCATAGCAAAATCCTGTGCCTGCATGGCACCCATCCAGCTAACAAGTTCTTTGACCGTCTGGAATTCGGAACCTTCAATCTGCTGGTTGCGAATCCGGAGAGTTGCTATTTCTGATAAAGTCATTTGTCTTTTTGAAGTTGGTTCAATTCAATTACAAAGATAATCCCAATAGACATACAACCGGTCACAAAAGATTGGTATAATATCAAAGAATTAGATAAAGCCTGGCGATGATACAAAACAAAACAAGATAAATGTTTTCTGTCTGATTTGTTAAAACGGAAAACGAGATAATCAAGTGACTTATTTTTCTCTGGGGTGTTCTATTGAGCCTAAATACATCACGTGAATTAGTTTATATTATTCAAGACCTACCTAACAGGTTTTAAAAACCTGTTAGGTAGCCTATTTCGCTAAAAATATCTTTTAAAAATTGTATAAACTAATTATTGTTCAATACTTATCGTGATTAATTTATAACAGGATAATTGGTTACACCTGTTAGTATAAACTTATCTCCATCAGATCACCGTAGTCCACTCTGTAATCGAAGGCCTGAGCAGCATTAAACCGTCCGGTGATTATTCCGGCAGAACGAATTACTCCGGCATGGGTGAAGACAGCAACCTGTTGAAGCGGCAATTCCCTGATTTCCTTCAGGAATTCTTCCACCCGGTCGGTCATGCTCTTAAACGATTCACCGCGGGTAGGAATTTCATACACCCAATCATCGAACCAACACTGCAATTGAGGATCTTTTATGTCCGCCCAGGCTTTCATTTCCCAGGCACCGAAGTTTAGTTCCATTAACCGGTTGTCAATAACCGGATCGGGGAAACCACAAAAGCCGGCCAACTTCCGGCAACGCAACAACGGGCTGCTATATACGGCATCGAAAGATATCTGTTGCAGCTTGGATAACACAAGGCTCGCTTCCGCTTCGAAAGTGCCGGCAACATCTACATCACTCCGGCCATAACAAATGCCTGAAGCAACAGCAACGGAAGTATGACGAATAAGGGTTAACTGCATACAACTGGTTTTATGGATTGCTTTTGTTTTAAAAATTACGTGTTATCAGGCAAACCGACAGATAAAATCCCAGCTCACAAAGCAACGCCGTGGCCCCGCAGATATCGCCGGTATAACCGCCTATCCTTTTCTTTACATAGAAAAAGAGGAACAGCACCAACCCCATGGGAAACAAGACAGATAGCCACAACCGTTTATCCAGAATAAACAACAGAGGGCTTAAACCGAACAGGCAGGCTAAAAGGAACCTCCCAACATTCAGCTTATCATACAACGTTTTACTCTTACTTTCGCTTTGTATACGTGCGTAAGGCAGGAAATTCATCATCATGGCCGTGAGCAGTTTCGAAAAAGGATCGGCCACAAAGATAACTATAAAAATAATTTCCCGGGGAATAGAAACCAACGTATTGACAAGAAACAGATAATAGACAATCATGCCTATCAGGGCATAACTTCCAACCTGAGAATCCTTCATAATACGCAGGATATCCGTTTTTGTTTTACCTCCCCCAAAGCCATCGAAGAAATCGCCCAACCCGTCTTCATGGAATCCTCCCGTTAGCAGTAGCCTGACTGTCAGTGCCAGGATAATGGCGAGGATAGGAGGGAAAAACATAGAAAAGCCCAGCCAGGCCAGGGCAGTTATTCCGCCTGTTATCCATCCGGTAAGCGGCCAGAAACAGATGATCCGGGAATAATGCTCTACGGGTATATCCACGATTCTCCAGAGTGGGATACGGGTAAAAAAACTAATGGCAGCAGCCAGTTGATAAAGAATTGTTTTCATAATATTATGACCCCCAACCAACTAAGAGGCTAAGGAGTTCCTGTTCGAAGTTTATTTATGCAGAATCAATTACCAGCAACCCGATCTTTAAGCCCCTTTAGGGGGTTGGGGTTTAAAAGTATTTTGTTACACTCGCTTGTTTAAAGGAGCTCATTTCATTTATCATCCGGACGGATGAATCGATTAACGGATACGCACAGAGAGCACCGGTTCCTTCACCAAGACGCATACCAAAATTCAATAAGGGCCTGGCGTGTAAATAATCCAGTACCAGTCTGTGTCCGGCTTCATCCCCCTGGTGGCAAAAGATAGAATACTCCATCACTTCGGGATAAAGCCTGGAAGCTGCCAGGATACAATTGGTCATGATGAAACCGTCGATCAGGATAACCATGTTCAGTTCGGCAGCCTGAAGCATGGCACCTACGGTCATCAGCATTTCATACCCTCCGAAATAACAAAGAATATCGATAATGGAACCGTCACCCTTGTAATTATCCAAAGCTTGCTTCAGGATACTGTACTTACGCTTGACACCTTCGCTGTCGAACCCGCTGCCGGCACCGACACATTGATCGAGGGGTATTCCGGTCAGACAGGTCATCCAAAGCGATGAAGAAGACGTGTTGCCAATCCCCATCTCACCAAAACTAATGACATTGCAACCTGCATTGTGGCATTCTTTTACCACTTGCGCTCCCCGTTCGATACACAGATCGAATTCTTCCCGGGTGATGGCTTTCTCATGCAAATAATTGCGTGTTCCTTTACGCACCTTGAGATCGATCAGTTGATCTGAACTTTCAAAATCGTAATTAATGCCTGAGTCGACGATCTTCATCTGTATATTGTGTTGGCGGGCCAGGAAATTAATGCCTGCACCACCTTCCATAAAATTGAATACCATTTGCGGAGTCACTTCAGGAGGTGAATAACTCACCCCTTCGGCTGTAATACCATGGTCGCCCCCAAAAACAATGTGATGCGGATGGTTGAGTGAAGGAGAAAGTGTTTGTTGAATCGTACCTATCTGAACGGCTAACTTTTCCAATCGTCCTAAAGATCCTTTGGGTTTGGTCAGGTTATCTATTTTCTCTTTAAGAAACGGAACAATTTCCTTTTTAGGGGATTTGATGTTGAAATTTGTTTTAAGCATATTTTTGTGTTTGTGTTGGTTATTCAGTTTTAAAGAAATTGCCACTAAGCCACTAAGAACACAGAGTTTCACCAAGCCTGAATTAAAATAGCTTTCATCTGATTTTTTAGTTTTCAGAAAGAGATCACTAAGAATAAAGCATACATGTTTCTTTTTTAGTGAATCTCCATGTCCTTAGTGTCTTAGTGGTTTCTTATTTTACTTTCACCGGAATGCCGGAAACCATCAACACCACTTCGTCCGACCGGGAGGCTATGTGTTGGTTTACCCAGCCCAATAAGTCGGTAAACCGGCGTTGTAAGTCATGGGCGGATGTGCCGCCTAACCCTAATTCATTGGTTACAAAGATAAAGACCGCGTTCTGTTTAATAAATGCTTCGAAACGTTCGGTAATAGCAGTTAACGAAAACTGCACATCTCCATTTGTTTCATTAAAAAAGTTTGTCGACCAGAGTGTAACGCAGTCAATCACCACAACGCGATTGGTAACATCTACATTTTGAATATCTTTCAGTTCTTCGATATTCGTCCATTCCGTTCCGCGGTCACGTTTATGCCGTTCTATCCTCTGGCGATGTTCCTCGTCCCAAATAGCGGAAGTGGCCAGATAAACCGGATGTTCCGAGAGCGACAAGGCCAGCTTCTGGGCATACCTGCTTTTCCCGGAACGTTGTCCGCCTGTAATTAAAATAATTCTTCTTGAGTTCATTCCTGGTTTTATTTGTCTTTTTCCAAATTGAAATAATACTTAGGTTTGTAGCCGGGCAATAATCCGGGATGAAAGATATGAACCAAATCGGCCAATACCCGGTCCGGTTCCAACGGCCCGGTTTCATAAAAGGGAGTTTTAGCGGTATTAATGGCAAAAACATGCTTTTGCTTGAAAGCATTAAAATTAGCATAGAGGTTATACTCGTTTTTCAATGATTCATAATTCATATCACCTTGCTTATCATTGTATTTAAGCAACCAATAATCGGCATTTATGGCCTTTGCATAAACCTTTTCGAAGGTAAACGGTGCCGAACCGGACTGATTCAACTCTTTCCACAAGTAACTTGCTCCGGCATCACGCATAAAGCGTCCTAAATAGCTGTTTCCACCGGCTATATACCAGCTATCCCCATATTTCTTTTCGGTAAATACAGTCGGACGCTCCTGGGTAGTTGCCACTTTCCGGCATAGTGCAATATAGTTCTTTTCAATTTTAGAGAAAATCTTATCTGCCAATTCACTTTCATTTGTAAAGGCAGCTTCGAATTTAATCCATTCTGCCCGTCCAAGGGGTAATTCTTCCATATACGAGGCATCTTTCACTACCGCAATCTCTACTTTCTCAAATTCCGTGTGTTTACTATCCTCAAAAGGTGAAACAATCAGAATTTCCGGTGAAGCTGCAATCAGTTTTTCAGTATTAATGGAAGTAGCCATTCCCAGGTCGGCTATCTTACCGCTCTTAAGTCCCTCTGTAATGATTGGAATACTGAAATACTCCGGTTCACACACCCCGACGGTTAACTGCGCTTTATTTAATTGATTCCACATACCTGCATGCACGGAAGAAGCAAAAGCCACACGCTCCACGGGTATTCGTACAACCGTTCCTGCAGGCAGCTTTGCAGGTATTTTCTTATTCCGGTCAACCAGTATATAAGTATCCAGTATTCTTGTCGTATCCCACGGGTTTCGGACTGTCAACTGGGTATATTCTTTAAAGCGATGGATCCGGAATCCTTTAGCATAGCTTATTTCAGTTGCTTTACAGGTTGTTTTATCCGGAATGTTTTGTTTTCTGGATGAGTTTGTACAACCCATACAGCAAAGCATTGTAAACAGAATCAGGAAATTAATTTTCATGGGAGTGAATCAGAATAATGTTGGAATAAGTAGGGTCAAACAAACAAGTAACAGCATGCTTATTTCGCATCGCCGGTTAATTGCTAATGATAATTTTAAATCACGATCGTCCAATGTTTTGTCGGTGGTGCCTATATAGGGTTTTGACACTATTTCCCCGAAATAATTGTTGGGTCCTCCAAACCGGCAACTGAGGATTCCCGCCAATGCAGCTTCCGGATACCCTGAATTGGGGCTGGTATGTTTGTTCCCGTTCGATGCTACAAATACCGTTTTAGAAAGATTTCCACTGACAAGAAGCATGAGTAAGGCCGTTAAACGTGCCGGGATATAGTTCGTTACATCATCCAGCCGGGCAGCAAATTTACCGAAGTATTTGTATCGTTCGTTTTTATAACCGATCATGGAATCCAGGGTATTAATCATTTTATAACTCAACATACCGGGTGCACCTAACAGGGCAAACCAGAAAAGGGGAGCAATAACACCATCGCTTAAGTTCTCAGCAAGCGTCTCCAGAGCAGCTGTTCTAATTTGTTGGGAATTTAAGTGTCTGGTGTCCCTTCCCACGATACGTGCTACCTGATTCCGGCCCTTCTCAAGCGACTGATGCAAGACTTCAAAGACCAGCTTTACTTCCTTTCGCAGTGTTAAAGCAGAAAGACAGAAGAATACAATGAATGAATTTATTATGAACAGAATAACAGGATGATTTTGTTCCAATAAAGCCAGGCTCAGATAACTCAACGTAAATAGGACACCGACCAACAGAATCGTTATAAACATACCCTTGACAAACCGGAATGAACCCCTGTTGAGCGTCTTTTCAAACCATCCGATCAGTTTACCAAACCCAACAACCGGATGAGGTAAACAGGCAGGATCACCCAGCGTGGCATCAAGCAAAAAGCCGGTTATTAAAGCTGTTAAAGTAATAAATCCTGTTTCCACGTTCTGAGTTTGTCTATTAATAAGTTATTTTGGTCTATCGAAAGGGTATTCAGCCGGATCATTTCAGTTCCATTATTTTCAAAGCCGGTTGCATCCCGGATTAAAATACCTCCTTTCAATAAGAAATCTTTCAAATCGACGGCTGTCCCTTTGAGGAGCTTAACCAGGAAAAAAGGAGTTTGGGTAGGTAAAGTTTCAAAGACACCTATCCGGTTGATCTCTTGTTGGAAACGAAAGGTTTCTGTTAACCAGCCTTTTAAATCAAAGGAACTGTCTTTCCGTGTTAGAATGTATTTCCCCGCTTCCAGGGCCAGTGTGTTTACCGACCAGGGAATCTTATACTTATCCAACTGCCGTATCATTGGTTCGGAAGCTGTAACGTATCCTATCCGTAATCCCGGAATGGTATGCCGTTTGGTGAGCGAATAAAGGAGTATCAGGTTTGGAAATTCACAGATGGCTGTCGCAGCCAATGTTTCCTGTAAGGTAAAATCGGCAAATGATTGATCGACAAT
This sequence comes from Bacteroidota bacterium, assembly GCA_030706465.1. GTDB lineage: Bacteria > Bacteroidota > Bacteroidia > Bacteroidales > Paludibacteraceae > Paludibacter. The sequence continues at coordinate 9,679 of JAUZOM010000073.1, forward strand.
GAATGTTACCTGCGGGTAAGTGTAAAAAGCAACCTGTAATTCGTTTTTGTTATAGCAATAGCCATCCGGATTATTTGGATTGCAGATCCAAACCAAGTCTGGTTGAAACTTATCAATTTCTATCAATAAATCTTCCCGGTAACAACGCTTGATTTCATGCCCGTTAACCTCACAGGCTTTTGAATATTCCGAGAAGGTGGGAGAGACGATAATGGATTTCTTCCCGTGATTCGCCTGAGCAATCCGGTAAATAATATCAATCGAACCGTTGCCTGTGCTGAAACAGGAAGTTGTCATTCTGCATTTCTCAGCCAGGACTGCCTTCAACGATTCCGCCTCTATTTCAGGGTACCGGCAGGTTTTAATCAATAAGGCGGAAAGATGGTCGTGTAGCCCCGTATTGTCAGCACCGTACCATACATTGGAACTGAAATTAGCTTTCAGGACTCCCTGGTAATCATCCCCGTGTTGGTTATTCATAATTTAGCCCCTGTATATCATTGAATAAACCAGCTCCATGTTCACATGGTTACGAACATGGGCGGCCAGTTTATCATATTGTTCCTCCTTGAATTGAAAGTAGTCAAAGCTGGTCTCACCAGGTTTACAACCCTTTAAATACGGCTGGATTAAATAATCGACAATTTCGGCGTTATCGAGTATACCGTGTATATAAGTCCCCAGGCAATGACCCTTGATACAACCATCCACCGAACCGTTATCGAGCCTGTTCATTGGTTCAATATCCGGCAAACAAAGTTCCGTGCGTCCATTATGTATTTCATAACCTGAACAGTTGGTTTTCCCTGCACGAAAAGCAAATCTGACTTGCTTGGTTATTTTCTCACCTTCCAGGATTGTTTTTATCGGAAGTAGGTTCAAGCCCGGCAAATGCCGGATATCGCTTTCAATAGCATTCGGGTCGGATAGTTCGGTTCCCAGCATCTGGTAACCTCCGCAAATGCCCAATACCGTTTTTCCATTGTTTTTAGCCTGTTTAATAGCTTGAACCATTCCATCACGACGCAGTACCTGTAAATCGTACAGGGTACTTTTGGTACCGGGCAGGATGATAATATCGGCATCTTTTATCTCTTCCGGTTGGTTCGTGTAAAACAAATGAATGCGTTCATCCTGTTCCAACGGGTTAAAGTCGGTAAAGTTGGACATATGTTGGAGCAGCACAACGGCTATATTCACCTTTCCTTCTTTTGCAAAACGGTTCTTAGTGTGCAGCATGACCGAGTCCTCTTCCTCAATATAAATATCGTGAAAGTAAGGGACAACGCCTATCACCGGAATCTTGCATAGATCTTCCAGCATATTGATACCTGATTCAAACAAGCGTATATCACCCCGGAACTTGTTGATCAGTATTCCTTTCACCAGTTTACGTTCTGCTTCCGTCAACAGCATGATAGTGCCGTAAACCGACGCAAATACGCCGCCCCGGTCGATATCGGCCACCAATATCACCGAAGCGTTGGCATGTGCCGCCATGGGCAGGTTTACCAGGTCAAGTTCACGTAGGTTTATTTCGGAAATGCTGCCGGCACCTTCCAGTACAATGGGATTATATCGTGCTTCCAGCCTGTCATACGCCGTACAGACTTCTTTGCGCAGGTTGGCTTTGTTGTCGGTGGTAAAATAATCAAAGGCATATTGATTCCCAATGGCTTTTCCGTTCAATACCACCTGGCAGACGGTGTCGGTGGTAGGTTTCAAGAGCAACGGATTCATGTCTGTATGACAGGGAACTCCGGCCGCTTCAGCTTGTACCGCCTGAGCCCGTCCTATTTCCAATCCTTCGGGGGTGGCATAAGAGTTTAACGCCATATTTTGTGCTTTGAATGGGGCAGGAGAGTAGCCGTCTTGCTTGAATATCCTGCAAAATGCAGCTGCAAGGACACTTTTACCTACGTCACTGCCCGTACCGGCAAACATGATGGGAGAGAGACGGGTCATGGTTGATAGGTTGATTAGTTAATTAGTTAATTGGTTAATTGGGAGGATGAGTGGGTATCTGGTTGATTAGTTGATTGGGTAATTGGGTATCTGAAAATTAGTATGTACTAAAAAAGGTATTCCTAAACCAGACTAATCAACCGATTAACTAATTTACTAATTAACCAATTAACTAATCAACCTATCAACCAATTACCCTTATTCTATTTCTCAATACCAACCCGGGCCTGTACGCCTTGTTGGTAGTAATGCTTAATTTCTTTCATTTCGGTTACCAGGTCGGCAAAGTCCATTATTTCCTGCGTGGCATACCGGCCTGTAATAATAATTTCAGTTCGTTCGTTTCGTTTGCGAATGGCCTTGATCAGTTCATCCACTGTTATCAGGTTGTAATAAACAGCAATATTGGCTTCATCCAGTATAATCACATCGTATTCATCCGATTCGATGATTTGGGTAATTTCTTGCAATCCCTTTTGTGCCGCCAGAATATCTTCTTCTTGGGGTTTCTCAAAGATAAAACAGCCCATGCCGTACTGCCTGATCGTAATGTTTTTCAACAGCTTATCGATTGTTTCCAGTTCGGAGTAATGTTTGCTTTTCGCAAACTGGCCTATAAAGACCTTCTTGCCTGCTCCTAATGCCCTAACGGCAAGTCCCAGGGCTGCTGTTGTTTTTCCTTTCCCATTTCCGGTATAAACCTGTATGTAGCCTTTCATTGTATATCAACTGGAATATGAATTAAAACAGGAATAACTGAAAATAAAATATGGCAGCATTTTATCTTCAATTATTCCAAACTTGCATTTTTGCTTAGATGAATGCTTGTTATTTCGTAGTTATGGTTACCATGGGTATGGTTTTAATCGAAACACCGGTTGAAGCATTGATGACTTCAATTAAACTTGAATTATATACAGCAATATACAGTTTCGAACCATATCGTATTGCATCCTGACCGGTATCTCCTAATCCACGGTTATTCTTTGTGGTAAAATAATCGTTATAATTAGTAGAGGCCGTCAAATCATAATAATTTAATCCGGCATTATTTCCTTTGTATTTCCCCTGATTAAGTACAAACAAACCCTTGTTTGAGTTGGTAAAAATTGTTCTTGTTGGATTCAATCCTGCATCAAATGAGAATTTAAGTATTCCATCCTGTCCAAAACAATACATTTTTCCATTATTCAGAAAATCCGTTTCTCCGATATAAATATCCTTTGTAGCTGGATTTACATCAATACTGTAGGGTGTTTTTGCAACTGCAGACGATGCAATGAAGTTTGAGTTTGTAACTTTTTGGCTTTTAACGTCGTAAATTGAATAGGACTTATTAACGACGTTGTAATTTGCATCATAGTCATAACTGTATAAATAAACATTGTCACCATTCAGAGTCATATTATACGGTTTTAAACCTTGAATAACACTTACTTTTTCGGTTGTTGCTGCTTCAATGCGTTGCAACGTATAAGGTATTGTACTGTAATTACCCATTGAGATTAAATATAAATCACCATAAGCATCTGCTTTTAGTACAACAGGATCTATAACCACCTTTATTCTTTTTATCTCCTTGAATGTAACCGGATCAATTACAGAAATTGTACTGTCATTTATTGTTGATAAGCCACCGGAATTTGCAACATAAATCTTGTTATTAGCAAATGCAATCCCTTCCGGATTACTTCCCACAGCTACTGTTTTCTCGACACTCAGTGATGTGGTATCAAGCTGTGCTACATGACCATCAAATAACGATACGTATACTTTACCATTTGCCGATATCAGTGACCGGGGATAGCTGGGTGTAGTTACGGTTAATACAGGTTCGGTCTTTTTGTCACATGAAGTGAAGCCGGCAGCAATTAATGCAGAGAAGCAAACTGAAAGAATAATTTTGTTTGATTTCATGAATGATAATTTTATTGAATGATTAAATATTAATGTTTTATAGATTCATACTAAGTGTTATCCTGTAATTTATTCCCGGCATGGGGTAAAATTTCACTACCTCGTATTGGGCATTGAGTATATTGATAATTTCAGCCCGGAACTTATACTTCTTTAGTGTAACTGTCCCGAAAATGCTGTGTTCCTGATATGGAACGAGTTTATTTGCCTCAATATTCTGTCCGCTCCATCGTTCTCCTGAAAAGATCAGGTTATACCCGCACTCCAGTATTTTATGCTGATAAATGATGGAGCCGGAACCGGAATGAACCGGTGTGTAAGGGATCTGTTCGTCATAATTCGCACTCCCGGGAGTAACATCGTTGGCCAGTTGAAAAGTATAATTGCCTCTTAGTAAAATATGATCTGTTTTACCAATTGGGATACCTGCTTTCAGGGTTATGTCGCATCCTTTTATAGCTACTTTACCTTTATTTGTCATACTCCAATGAAACAAATCACTTGGCAGGGCTATGATTTTATCGGTAACCTGATTATAGTATGCATCGGCACTGACCTCCAGTTCGGATAGAAAAGGAATTTCAACTTCCCGGTACACCAGCCCCAGGTTATATTGGTTGGTATTCTCTGGCCTCAGGTTCGGATTCCCCATTTCCTGGTAATAAAGATCATTAAAAGTAGGAATGCGGAATATGTTCTTGTAAAAAAACCTCATCCGGAGTTCTTTATCATCCAGTATTTTATAGGACAAATTGGCCGAAGGCGATACCTTATCACGGTTTGGTGATGCAATGCCGGTTCTTACCTGCTCTCTTGTCAAAGTATACAGCAGGTTTCCTCCCAGGTTTAACCGGTCGGTTTCATATTTGGCGGCGATATTGGCTAATCCGGTGTTCCGCGTTGGGAATACAAATTTTTTAAAGTTAATGTTGGAATCAATAAACAAGTTGTTATACCACCAATCCGCTGAGCCGGAAACTGACAGGCATTGAATGGGCCGGTACAGAAAAGAAGAAGAAACATAATACTCGTGTTGGAGATAATGGTCGGTTAAAATGCCGCCGGTATATTTGGGATCAATGTCCCGGTACTTGTTGTACGAGCTGTTGAATCTCCCGAAGAATTGATATTGGAATAAAGTAGAACGTTTATTTTCATAATGCAGCTGGGAAAGATAATTTGTATCCCACAAACGCTGGCGATTATAACTGTTATAATAGGTAACCCCATCGGGCAACCCTCTTTCGGAATCAAAGAAATTCATTTTACAGGAAATGTCCTCGTTGGGTTGAAGACGATACATTGCATTGATCTCCGAACGAATGGATTGTACATCACTGTTTGTACGTGTCAGCAGTTGCGATTGGTTGGCCGTAGTACCATAGTATTGCCGGAATTTGTATGCTCCGTTAGCAACCTGTACGTCTGTAGAAAAACTCATTACCCATTTTCTTCCAAAACTCTTGTTGAAGAAAACAGAAGGATTCAACAATCCGAATGAGCCTGTTTTAAGGGATAGTCTTCCGGAAAAAGGGTGTAACTCATCATATTCCGGTAATTTAGTCGTTAAAGAAAGTACACCCGACGAAGCAAACATGCGGGCTGTTTGGAATAGCTCATTGGGTTGCCCGTTGGACAATGATATTTCAGAAATGTTCTCCAGGGAAAAACGCCCCAGGTCGATTTGCCCGGATTGTATGTCGCTAAGCATTACGCCGTCGTAACTCACCCCGGTTTGCTGGGCACCCATTCCTCTCACCGATACCGTCTTCAGTCCGCCAATGCCTCCATAATCCTTTACCGTGATGCCGGCAAAATGTTTGGCTGCATCGGTTACATTGTCGGCGTTTAATCGATTCAGCTCTTTTTCATCCAGCCGTTGAACCGGTATGGAAGCCCGGGTGAATTCCTGTTTACGGCTGGTCACTTTTACTTCCTTCAATACATGGGTATGCAAGGTGTCATTTTTATCGTCTGCTGCTGCAACAGAGAACGAATACAGCAGAATAACTGCCGATACTACGAATCGAACGGGATGGGATGTAAACGAATTAATTTTTAGCACAACACGAACTATTTGACGATGAATAAACCGTTCAAATAGCTTTCGGAAACAAAGATAACAAGAGGCAAAAGGATACTTTTTTTGCTGATGTTTCGTCGCTTTTTCCTCGAAAGCTTCTGAAAATTGAATCTGATTGGCAGGTCTTCTGACTTACTCCCGTCTTTGAACGCCTTCCCGAAATCAGTTGGCAGTTGGCAGTTAGCAGGTAGCAGTTGTTTAAGACTGTTTCCTGTTTTACTGTTTGCTGTTCACCGAAAAAACCAGTGGCAAAAGTGTTGTTCAAAACGTTAATGGAGCTTACAGCAGCGGGACTGTACAGGATTCTCACCTGTTTCCCTTTTAATCCTCTTCCCCTGACAGGCGAAGCGGAACCAAAGCGGTGCAAAAGTAGTGCTATTTTTTTAATTTCAAAAGCAACTGGGTCTTTTTTCTGTAAAAAGTATTATTTTAACAAAAAGGATAGCCCTTGGAACAATAGCCGTATGAACACACCTAACAGGTTTTAAAAACCTGTTAGGTGTTGTGGTTAAATTAGTTATTAACCTTCAGACCGGACCGTTTTTTGAAACCTGTCCGGTCTTATTATTTTAAATATCCTCCATGTTGTCTTCAAGGTACAATTTATTCAAATCGTGCCAATATTCAAAATTTGCACGATCTTCAAATAAACTCATAACGTAATCGCAGCTTAGGTTAGTTGATTTTCGGGTGGTGTAAGCCTGGTATGAAGAATATCGATAAGACTTGAAGTCGTCTGAAAACGCGTGTTTTACAGGATTCAAATGAATATAAGCGATAAGCTGAGTCAGATATGCTTCATCTTCTACACGCTTACGGTGTAAATGTTCCTGAAAAAGACTTCCGGTGCGGTTGTATAATTTGTTGATCGACTTGGTATACGCATTAAACAGATTGGAAAATGCAAGATAGGGTTTCTGCTTGTATTTATCGTCTAAAAATGGTTCATCTTTGATTCTTAAAGCCAAGTGAAAATGATTTTTCAATAGGCAATAGGCATATATTTCAGCAACAGGCAACAAGTGTTTTTGGATTAATGAAAGAAAATAGACATAGTTTTTTTCTTCCTTGAAAATATCCTCTTTATTGTTGCCCCGGTTGAATACGTGATAGACAACGCCGGGTTCAAAAAAATCCTGTTTCATTTTCTGGTGGCTATTTCTATTTCTATTTCTACACCTAACAGGTTTCCGAAACCTGTTAGGTGTATAAGTTATTGGTTTTCAGAAGGATCACGCTCTACAAAGTTAACGCTTCAAAGATAAATATTATATTTCATTGGCAAAAATAAACAGGCCAATATTAATACCCCGGCACAATGCATGGCAAAGCAGCACTTGTGTTAGTCAGCGGGCGACTAATAGTCACACTCTGACTTTAAGTATCGTTTCTCATGCTGGTGCGGGTCTGCTGACTTGTGCCTTTCATTGCCTTAAATAGATATTGTTTCCTCGGATTTGTTTACAGCTATTTATCTATTCCAAAATGAATGCTTTATAATGTTTTTGTTATAGCACGGGGCACAGATCCGCGTCTGCGGGCGATTATAAACTTCACTTTATTTAGAAGAATATAACCCTCTCAGAAAAAAATCGACACTTAAAATGTCTTTAAGTTCAATAATTTGCTCATTGCCATCCACTGGGATAATAACTTGATCTGCTTGTTTCTGAAGGTATAGTCCTCTGTTTAATTCAGCTGCTGGAGTTACTTCAGGTTTCCGAAACCTGTTAGGTGTAGAAGTTATAGTGCACAGTTTTAGCAAAACTACCACATCTTGTGGCCTCATACCATTATGTCTTTTCATATCACGCCTGTTCTATTTGCGATTCGCGAATTGCAAATACAGTAAATATATGTTTAAATGCTAAATACTTATGAGATTTTTTATTAGAATAATTCATTTAACTGCTCCGTCCTCCCGGATATGCTCATTAAATGTATAAAAGCTTTGATCTGTTACTGGAATTTGTAATCCCGGTTCTTGTATCCGTTGGATTTGCAATCCTGCAATATCGCTGGTTGTAAAGCGGATTTGTTTGTTTCGGATTAAAAATCCTTATAATATATACAGTTGGGATTACATCTCGATAGCTATCGGGACCCAACAACCAGCACCACCGTTATCTTATTTAATCAACATATCCGCAAGGACAGTGATACGTGGTAGACAACCCCGGGTTCAAAAAAATCCTGTTTCATTTTCCGGTGCTCTTTGCTATTTCTACACCTGACAAGTTTCGGAAACCTGTTAGGTGTGGAAGTCATCTGACTTATTGTCGAGCGCTGAATTTAAATACCAACTCGCACCCAAATAGATCTATGCTCATTCCAAATTAATTTTCTTGATGAATAATAAAAATGTCTGATTGTTAATCCTATAGTTTATAATTCTTAGACGCATGTAGGGAGAGGTTCCTGCTTTTGGTCTTATTGCTTCATTTATTTTGGGATAATCCACAAGCACAAACAAAAAAAAGTAGAATTTACCGAAGTTGTAGTTCCCATCTCTTTTGGGATAATCTACAAGAGATGGATGGGCGAAAGTTCAGAAAGGTAAGTTGCAGTTTCCTTCTCTTTTGGGATAATCCACAAGATGGTTTATCTGGGGAAATAGCGGAAATGGGTTGTAGTTCCCTTCAATTTTGGGATAATCCACAAGATACCATGTTAGGATTCACAGTTATTCGCAGTTGTAGTTCCCTTCAATTTTGGGATAATCCACAAGATACCATGTTAGGATTCACAGTTATTCGCAGTTGTAGTTCCCTTCAATTTTGGGATAATCCACAAGTTGCAAAATCAAATGCGAGTTG
>JAUZOM010000074.1 GCA_030706465.1 Bacteroidota bacterium
CGTACGCCACTTTGAGGCTTTACAGCAGGCCCTTACGGCTATCCGCCGGGTTATTGAAGGACTTGAAAACGGTATTACCGGTGATTTCCTTTCACAGGATATACGTGAGTGCATGCACTACCTGGGCGAAATAACAGGCTCTATTTCAAATGATGAAATACTGGTAAATATATTCGGTAAATTCTGTATTGGAAAGTGAATAACGTATCAGATGCCGTGCTAATCATCAGGTAATACCGTGGTTGCATAGTAAAAACAAAATTTCACCCTTTAGGATTATTCCATCTTTTGCGACCTACACCATTTTGATAAATGAGTATAATAAAAGAGGAAAGCGTGTGCTTTCCTCTTTTATTATACTCATTTATCTTTTACAAATACAATCTTTTCGGATCCTTTATTGACAATTTCATTAAAATAATATTTGATTTTATTGTATTCATCAGCATCGTAGACCGGAATTTTAAAATAATAGATCAGGGATACATTAATTTTATTCCCAGAAGTCGAAGTTAGATATTCCAGCTCGAACTGATCGTTTTTAATCCTGTCATTTGGAGGCAGAAAATCGACCTTATAACCTTCCGGAATATTGACTTCAGCGAAGACACTCGTCCTCTTCGGATAGATCATGTCGATCGGATATGTACGTGCGGCTTGTTTTAAGGGGTTTTCAGAGATAATCTCATGCAAGAACGGAGATACATATATCTTACCGTTCACCTTCTCCGGGTGGTCGCTTATTACATATTTAAAGCTGTAAGGCTCTTTGAGATTGAATTGATTCTTTACCACGATGGATGAATCGACCGGGGAGTACCCTTTATCAAGCAGCAGTTTTTTTATTACCCGGGTATTTGTACCGTATTCATTCCGATAATCGGATGCCAGATATTCGGTATACGAGTTTTGAACAGCCGCATGCTGGGTCGAATCGGTCAATGTAATTTGTATGGTTTTCTGTGTTTTTGAAGGAACCAACGTTTGAAGACCCACCCACTCCACTTTTTCCTTTTGAATAATCAACCCTTTATCATTAATGCATTTTTCCGATATCCTGTCATTCGAAGAAAGAGTTGTTGTGGCATCAGCAAGTACCTTTTTCCCATCAAAGTCGGCCATCACGATGACGTAATTAAAGAAATGGCTAAACGGATAATCGTATCTTATTTTTCCGTTTTTGCGGGTGCTAATAATTACCGGATTTGCCTTAACTCCGGCGGCATTGAGTAATCCGACGGTAAATAAATTGATATCGGCATCATTGCCAAACTTATCTTTCATAAAGGTTTTGGGAGTTTTAGAAGCCATTTTCCCATTCATTTTGTTCCAACTATAATTTGCTTTGACATAATTTAGAATAGAATCAAACTTTTGACGTGCCGGCATTAAAGACAAGCTCTTCAAGTCAAATATCTTTGAAGCCAACCCTTCCGCTCTCCGATAATATCCGCCAAAATCTTCGTTCTTAATCAGGTCATTCACCAGTTCAGGCCAGGTGGTAATAACTTTATGGGAAGATCCGTTTGTATTGGTTACCGCTGACAACTGAAAGTTTAATTTAATGCTATAATCATCGGAAGAAGCAATAAATTCTTCATCCTTAAATGCCGGCACATTTTTCATAACATACTCATAAACCATGTCCTGATATTTGACCGGTCCAAACTGACGTTCTATACCCTGATCGACATACGATTTCTGAGCATCGAATTTATTAGCCCCTTGTAAAAGCCATGTATACTGATAAAAGGGAATCATTTTAGTGACATATCTACTGTATATCACCGGAATCTTCCATTGAAAATTCCAGTCGCGCAGATTAAAGAGAAATTGAGACTGAACTTTATAGCGGTACTCGATGATTGAGCCCTCTTTTACATTTGGCATGGCAAACTTTTTAAGAGTCCAATATTCGTTAACCTTTTCTTCTTGACAATTCTTCACGTCAAGGTTTGTCCGGGTCAATAAACCGTTTTCAAAATTGTATGTACAGGCTTCAATGTCGGACACCTCCTCGAAAATATCACCTTCACGATAATAGGGAATCTCTATATTCGCCCATTTAATTCCGGCTTCTTTAAAAATCTTCAAGCGAGTAGTCCGTTCATAAATTATATCGAAAGAGTCATCTCTTCGACCGAAATAAGAGCAACCGTCATCAGAGATCACCACTGCTTCGGCACTTTTATCCTGCGCAAAGCAACTTAAATCGAAATCTTCCTTCCCTACTTTCCCATATTCATTATTAAAATCCTGAGCCTGTAAAACAAATTGTATAGCAAAGATACACGTTACAAGGAAAAAGTATTGCTTCATGGTTGGTCTTGTTTTTTGGTTATTATGTATGAGTTATTTTCAATATCATAAACAGTTTTTACAAATTTGTAAAAATCCCCGTACTGAGCTAACGTATATTCACCGGCGTTCAGGACAAAATTTTTAATGACTTCAATTTCCATATTGTTCTGAACAAACCGGATAGAATAGTTTCCAAAATCCGAACTGACTGTCTGATTTTTCGGTAAAACGGATAATTGATATCCAAGCGGGATCTGATATCTGATCGTATCCAGCTTATTAACCGGATAATCCAGTTGGACAGGATACTTACGGTTCTTCGGATCTTTAAATGCCGGGATTGAAAAGGGGACTAAGGATATCAGTAGTTCATTGCCATACTTTTTAAAGAGTTTATTCGCTTTCCCTGTATAATTCAACCGAATAAAAGCCGAATCGCGATGAGATGGGATCAGATTGAAATCGACCAACTCAATGCCCGATTCAATAACATATTTGCGAATAATTTCAGATTTACGGGTATCATTTACCGATCGATTCAAATCTGAGAGTATCTCGAAGGATTCTCCCTTATACGTATTATGAAAATTGGCAATAATATCGTTTTCTTTTTCACAATTAACCTGAATAGTACGGGAATCAAGTACATCTTTTTTTGAAAGAGCTGGCGTCTTTTTAAACTGACTATTCTCTTTATCAATTAAAAGTACCCGGCGATTCTGTGTAAATGTTCCCAAATAATTAAAGGGGCCATGACTTGTACAATCCAACCAAACAGTATCATGCTGTAGCGGCACACACAGGATAACGTGATTGAACTGCATGGAAGGAAATTGTTCATCAATTTTTTTAATCAAATCGCCTGCCTGAACATTGGTATAAAATGAAGGTATACCTATGTAGCTCAATACCGATTTAAAATAATTGGTCAATGCTTTACAATCGCCGTACTTGTTAACGGCTACATAACTTGCCGGATAGGGCTTCATCCCTCCTGTCTCAATGCCAATGTAGATATAACGGGTTGCATCCTGTAAATAATGGTAGAGTATCCTGATTTTTTCCTTATCTTCCTTAACATTGCTGATAAGTGATCGGATATGTTGTTTTTCATCCTCAGGCAAATCACTTAAGCCATCCAGTAAGCGGTATAACCAATTGCCGTATGTTTTCCAGGAAGCAAACGAACCTTCCTGATCGAATTTAAATTTGTTGGGAACAATAACAACTCCGGGAACATATATGCTCTTATGGGGAGAATGTATCTCCGACTCCAATTGATCCCCGTAAGATGCCTTCCAACAGTATTTCACCCTCATTCCAACTGTATCCACCGTTGAACTATCTACAAGGTGAGAAGAATGAGCGATTTTATAATCGAGCGGTACATCCAAGGTTAATATGGCATTAAGCGTTGGCACATCATTATCGATGACCGGAGACCAATGTTCGAGATAGAAAAAAGCATCCTCTTGTTCCTGATATGAATAACAAAGGGTATACGGATAGACATTGTGGATCATGGTAAATTCTTTTACAAAATTATCTTCATAAAAAGAAAAATCAGATATAGAACTTCGCTCTTTTATATCCCCCGATTTTAGTCTTTTAACCGTAATTCCCTCTTTATCCTTTATGAAAGCTTCAATTTTCGAAACCTTGTTCATCTTAGAATACGGGATGCTTATTGCTGCGTACTGATCTCCTCGTCGGTTATTTATTTTTAATTCATAACTTCGGGATATATACAGTTTGTTGTTTTTGACAAACAGGTCCGTTTGATGATGTAAAAGGATTGCATCTGGGACATCTGCAACTGCCGGAATAGCATTTAGACAGGCTACCACGATCCATATTATATTGAGACTTGAAAAAATTGTTTTGCAGGTCATAAAACTCAATGCATTAAACTTAGTGAGAAAGTTTTATTTTATTAAACATTGCAAAACTATAAAAAAACACTGATTTAACAAATCTAATAACTATTTATTTTAAAAAAATTGAATAATCATAAAAACTGAGAGTTGCGATTGGAGTATAAGCCACGCTGAAAAAAATATTAGTGATCGATACGGAAAAGAATGATTAAAATAAACAAAGACACTATTTTTCTTATTTAGCCTGAAAATATTAAAATAAAATAGATCCTCACTTCAAATTGCACACTGAAAACTACTTTGAGCAATTCGTATTACAAAAATATTAATATGAAAAAATTTCTTCCCTATTATGCACAAAAATGCATTTAACTATGTAACAGAACTTCAAAAAAACACTACTTTTGTAGTACCATATATTCAATGGTAAATCTTCAATGCATTTTTATAATGAAACCAATCATACCTCCGGTTGACAGAGAAATTCTTAAAAAAGAACTGACCAAGGAAAAATTTCTTCGTCCGACAAACAAAGCGCATAACGAGATATATGTTGTTACAGCTCACAATTCTCCCAATTTAATGCTTGAGATCGGTCGCTTACGCGAACTATCGTTTCGATCGGGAGGTGGTGGAACCGGAGAAGAGATTGATACCGACGAATTTGATTATATGGAAAAACCATACTATCAGCTTTTCGTTTGGGATCCAACAGCTGAAGAAATTATAGGGGGCTACCGTTATTTGCCCGGCGTGGATGTTGATTTTGATGCTGATGGACAGCCTAAATTCGTCATGGCACATCTATTCACTTTCACGGATAAATTTATCAAGGAATTTATTCCTTATACCATTGAATTAGGTCGAGCCTTTGTACAACCGGATTATCAGACGTCCAAAATGGGGACTAAGAGCCTTTTTGCCCTGGATAATTTATGGGATGGATTAGGGGCATTGATACATACTGTGAAGAATAGTCGTTATTTTATCGGTAAGGTAACAATATACGAACACTACCCGCTTTTAGCCCGTGAATTAATTTACGAATATATGCATCGTTATTTTCCCGATCCGGATGCGTTAATAAGTCCAAAAAGTCCTATTCGCGTATGTGAAAAGACCAGTATGCTGGCAAAAGAGATTTTTATTCATAATGATGCAACTTCAGATTATAAGGCACTTCAGAAAGCCATACGAGCCGAAGGCGAAACCATTCCATCCATGTTTAGTGCATATATTGGGTTAACACACACCATGCGCTTTTTCGGATCCATATACGATCCTGATTTTGGCTCTGTTTACGAAACGGGTATCATGATTACAATGAATGATTTACTGGAAGCAAAACGTAAACGTTACATTGAACCCTATCTGGAATATGCGAAAAAAGTACTTGAGGAACGTAAAATTGCAAAAAGAGCTGCCCGGGAAAAGAAGAAAGCTGAAAAAATAGAGAAGAAACTAAACAAAACCGTGCAAAGAAAAACACGTAAAGAAGATCATACTATTTAAAATAAAACACCTCCCAAGTCCTTATATATTTAAGAAGCTGAGGCTAGTTAACAAAAGCTTATAGGTTTGCCAGTAATTCCTTGGCATTAAGCAAAGCAGCGGCTGTCACATTCTTACCACTTAACATCTGTGCCAATTCATCTAACCGCTCATTGATAGTTAATCGTTTTATGTGGGTTTGGGTTTGTAGCCCACTATCGTCTTTATAGACCCGGTAATGATGTGCTCCTTTCGCTGCAATCTGAGGTAAGTGCGTAATAGTTATTACCTGCATACCGGAACTCATAGCTTGCATAATATCTCCCATCCGGTTAGCAATCTCACCTGAAACGCCCGTATCTATTTCATCGAAAATAATAGTTGGTAAATCTGCTTTATGAGCGACCAGGGATTTGATTGATAACATCAAACGTGATACTTCACCTCCGGATGCAATCTGTGCAACAGGTTGGAGCGGACGGTTCTTGTTCGCAGAGAAAAGGAATTGTACTTCATCATTTCCATCCTCAGTAAAGTCAATGCTCGATGAAACTAAAACCTGAAATTGGATATTGGGCATACCCAACCTGGTAAGTTGATCGACAAGATAAGATACAATTGGTTCGCAGGCTTTCTTTCGACTAATAGTCAAACGATCTCCATCCTTTTTTAATTGTTCGAAAAGATTATCACATTTAATTCTCAATATTTCCAACTCCTCGTCAAATGAGCCAATACGCTGCAACTGTTTTCCAAAACTATCACGCAGCTGAATCAGCTCGGACACCGAAGATACTTTATATTTCTTTTGAAGGGTAAAAATTTCACTTAAACGGTTTTCAACCCATTCCAAGCGTGTTGGATTGAATTCAATCCTTTCTTCAAATGAGCGCATTTCGCCTGAAATATCTTTCAGCTCAATAAGTGTTGATTGTAACCGCTCATACCAGTTATTACCATTCGGGACAAAATTTTTAATATGGGATAATCCTGAAATACTTTCCTTTAGTAATGGTAAAGAAGCCTGGTCTTCCTCTAAAAGTTGTTGAATTTTAAGTAATCCTGATTTAATTTCTTCAGCATGGCTCAGCGTTTCTTGTTCCGATTCAAGCTCATTCTGTTCTGTCTCAATTAAGTTTGCATCTGTGAGCTGTTGAAACTGAAACTGAATATAATCAACATCAGAGGCTTGCTTTTCTGCTGTCTTTTGTAATTGCTTTAATTCAGCCTGCAGATTCCTCCAACTCTGATAAGTCTGTCTATACGTTAATAACTCATGGGAGTTTTGAGCAATAGTATCAACCACTTCCAATTGATAACTGACATTAGAAAGCAATAAGTTCTCATGCTGTGAATGAATATCAATCAACCGCATACTTAAATCGCGTATCACATTTAATCCGACGGGCGTATCATTAATAAAAGCGCGGGATTTGCCCGCACTGGTTAATTCCCGGCGAATATTACAATGGTTGCCTTCATTATCCAGATCATTTTGCTCAAAAAAACCTTTTAAATGAGCATAGGTCGAAATATCGAATTCCGCTTCTATTACACACTTTTCAGCATCAGTCTTGATAAATTTAGTATCGGCCCGTTGCCCCAAAATGAGAGAAAGAGCACCCAATATGATAGATTTACCGGCTCCGGTTTCTCCGGTAATAACCGATAAACCTGATTCAAAATCAATATTTAATTCGGATATTAAAGCATAATTCGAAATATGTAATGATCTCAGCATAAATTATTGTTTAAATAGACAAAAGTAAAAGGGGAAAACTGAAATAATTAGCATTGGGATTAAAACGGTTCATAACAAGCTGGCTGATAAAAGAAATTATTGCTTTAAAATCTTTTCATACCTTGCACTCTGAGTAGGATTCACGTCCGAAAGAATTTGAACGGCATCTGTTTTTTCCTGAGTAGTTGCCTTTGAGAAAATATTGATCAATTCGTCATTTTTTGCATCTAAAAAGGAGGAGATCACAATTGCAGAAGGGGTTGCACGATTTGTTTCTCTTAAAATAGGTAACCCTTCAGCAATACGGGCTCTTGCATTCGTTGAATTTGTCGACATTTCATCCAGTCCTAATCGATGATACTCATAAAAATAATTCCGGTATTTCTTAAAGGCTTCATCCAATAAATTATTGATCAAGGCATAACGGTTTCTGGTACTCTCGAAAGCTTTCCAGCCTGCCAAGTCGGCACCCTGAGCTGAATTCACAATACCCTCAGCTAACCGGAAATAAGGAGTACCACCTAACCTCGAGAAGGAATCCATATCGTATCCGATTATAATGTAGGCATAATAGGATAAAACCGCAGTCAGATTAGACGTAATCGTATTTTGATTCATCTCCAATTGATCGAATTCCTTGTAGTTAAAAGTAAAATCGACATCCTTGAAATTAAACAGCGTACTGTAATACGTAGAATTATAAATAGGCCTCCGCGATTGGATCTGAATTTCCGAAGTGAACACATCGCCATCCACCTTTTTAACAATAATGTTTAGCGTACATTCTATTCGTTCGTCATTTGTGAAAGATAACTCCGTCCATCTCCGGTTATTCATAAACTCGGTAATCGACTTTTTTAGCGTGTTGAAAACAGATTTATTTGATCCCTGAATCTGATCGGAATTAATTTGCACCGTGCAATTCAACTCCTGGGCATGAAGAACCCCGGTAAAAAGTATGAAGTTCAGTATTAGAATCCAATGTTTCATTTTATTTCGGTTATCTGTTTACAACTATCAAATTTAAATGATTTGTTTTATCTCAGCGACAATATCCTCGGCAACATCATCTTTACTTTTCAGTTCAAATTCTTTCTTTGAACCGGAACGATGAATGATACTTATTTTATTTGTATCATATCCAAAACCGGCTTGAGGGTCCTGTAAAGAATTGAGTACGATAAAGTCTAAATTTTTAGCGGCCATTTTACCCTTGGCATTAGCCTCTTCATTATTTGTTTCCAAGGCAAAACCTACCAGAAATTGTGATTCCGTTTTCATAGTACCAACCGCTGCAGCGATGTCCTGTGTCGGTTTAAGTTCTAAAACCAAATTATCCTTCTCGCGTTTCAACTTGGTTTGGGCCGTTTCGATTGGTGTAAAATCTGCAACAGCTGCACATAAAATAGCTCCATCCATGCCATAGAAACGATTCATGACGGCATTGAACATTTCTTGAGCAGATTCTACATCTATGCGTTCTATATTCGGATGAGTTGTTTTTAACTGCACCGGACCGGATACAAGACAAACATCTGCCCCCTGTTTTGCACAGGCTTCCGCCAATGCGAAGCCCATTTTTCCGGAAGAATAATTTCCTACAAAACGTACCGGATCAATCTTTTCGTATGTCGGACCGGCAGTAATAAGTATTTTTTTCCCATTTAAGGGTTTTAATGTGAAGAAATCATCCAGATACCGAACGATATTTTCAGGTTCTTCCATGCGTCCTTTACCTTCCAGTCCGCTGGCCAGTTCTCCGGTTGATGGCTCTATAACCCGATTCCCTATTGACCGGAGGGTCTCCAGATTCTTTTGCATCGCAGGATGTGCAAACATATCCAAATCCATGGCAGGTGCAATTAAAACAGGACATTTTGCCGACAAATAAGTGGTGAGTAATAAATTATCTGCTATTCCTGCAGCCATCTTCCCAATGGTATTAGCTGTTGCAGGAGCAATCAGGTAAGCATCGGCCCATAAACCTAGATTGACATGGCTATTCCAGTCTCCGTTTGTTGGATCGAAAAAATCCACCAACACTGGATTTTTTGCTAAAGTAGCCAGGGTCAATGGTGTTATAAATTCTTTGGCCAGGGAAGTCATAATAACCTTTACTTCTGCTCCTTCTTTTACAAGAAGCCGGATTATTTGTGCAGATTTATATGCTGCGATACTGCCCGTAACTCCTAATATTATTTTCTTCCCCTGTAACATAAACTAATTAATTTATACTTTTATAATCGGCGGTTTATAACTCGAACGTTTATCTGGTCTGGTTGAAATTTAGATCTTTGCTATTTTCTCATTTGTTTAGTTTACAAAAATACAAAAATGAATTGAACTTAGTGCAACCAAAAAAAGATAAAAGAACATTGTGTTAAAAATAGCACGATGTTCTTTTATCTAAAAGTAAGAAGAAATTGAAATTGCTTATTTCAATTTATCTTTAATTGGGTTACGGTAATACACTTTATCTTCAAGGAATTCTTGTGTTGCTATCAATACTGCCTTTGGAAGTTTTTCATAGTAACGGGAAATTTCTATTTGTTCCCTGTTTTCAAAAACTTCTTCAATATTCTCATTAAACGAAGCAAACTCAAGCAATTTTTTGTCGAGCTCAGCTTTTATTTCAACACTGATTTGGTTTGCTCGTTTTCCAATGATCTTAACTGTTTCGTATACATTCCCAACCTCTTCACTCATAGAGTTCATATCGCGGGAAATCGTATTCAAAGGAGCATTTACTTTTTTATAGTCCATATTACTATTATTTTATTCTTTCACAATTCGTTTTGATTCATTCAAAATTTTATCAGCTTGCTTACGGTATTTACCGCTCGGATATTCATTGATATAATTGTAATACTCATCAATAGCATTACGGTATCTTTCTGTTTTTTTCTCTTCAATACTTTGTTCTGCCTGCTCGTACTTCGAGTTGAGTATAAGCATCAGTAATTCCTCACGATACGAAGTTGAAGGATATTTCTTTAACGCATTCTGGGCGGTAATTACAGCCGATTCGTAATTATTGCCTAAATAGTTTCCTAAATCATAATACAGTTTGGCATTGAGATACGCCTTGTACGCTAATTTATTAGTCATCTCGTCAAGCAATTTGTTCGCAAGTTGCACCTTATCACTTTCCGGATAGATATCCAGGAATTCCTGAAAAGCAGCAATAGCACTATAGGTTGCTGTTTGATCCAATCTGGGGTCGGGTGAATCAAGATAGTAACAATAACCAATCATGTATTTTGATTCAATTACATATTTCCCTTTTGGATATGTCTTTACGTATGTTTTGTAATATTCACTCGCCGAAAAATAATCTTTCTGACCCATGTACGACCGGGCCATATAGTTCAGAACTGTTTCGGAACGATCTGTACCCTTATAATAAGTGGCAATGGCATCAAACAAAGTAGATGCACGCATAAAATCACCTTTATTAAAATACTCGACAGCTTTCGTATATTTCAGCTCTGCATCATCCGATTTCAGCAACTTTTGATAATTACTACACGAAAACAGGGTTAAAACAACTAATAATAGAAAAAACGGGGTCTTTTTCATAAAAAAAATTGGAGTGCAAAAATAGTTATTTTATCAGGAATAAAAAAATATAATGTTTCTATTTAACAAAAGTAGAGTTTTTTAAGTCCTCCGTTGAAAATTATCTGGTTAGGTATTTTTTGAACCCTTCGGTATAAACTACCCGGTTCCTACCATTTTTATCCGTATAAATCAGATAACAATCCAGATTTGGTACACTTTTACAAACTTGCAAACTACTATCTACTCCAATCACCATAAAAGCAGTTGCATAAGCATCTGCCTGGATGCAGGTAGAAGCCACAACGGTAGCGCTCAACAGGTTATGGACAACTGGATAGCCATTTCGGGGATCTATTTCGTGAGCATATTTCTTTCCGTTCAGGTAATAAAACTTCCTGTAATTGCCCGATGTTGTGAGTCCGCAATTACTTACCGACAGTACGGTTTGGATCTCATCGACGGTGTTTGTAGGATCATCAATCGGTTTATCAATTCCAATCTGCCATTTCTTTCCGGCCTTATTTAATCCTTTGCAAACAATCTCACCGCCTATTTCGATCATATAATTTTTACAACCGTTATCCTCCAGTAATTTTGCAATAATATCCGAAGATTGTCCCTGGGCTAAGGCATTTGCATCCACCAATATGTGCGGATCATCTTTCACCAATTTATGATTCACAATCCTAATTTTATGATAACCCACATAGGGCAAAATTTTTGTAACGTCGGGTATCTTGCTATGGTCCGAATTACCAAACCCAAATCCCCAGGCTTTGACCAGGGGGCCGACCGTAATATCAAATGCTCCGTTTGTTTGTTTGGAAACCTCCATAGCTTCCTGATACATATCTTCGAAATCGGCATCGGTTCGTACAGTTGAATCATTCCGGTTGATTCGGGAGATAATGGATTGAGGAACATAGGTTGAAAGGGAAAGATCAAACTCGTGTAATCTTTTTTCAATCTTTTTCTGTAAATCAATTCCTTCTGGTTGTTGGTAAGTAACCGAATAAGTCGTTCCTTGCGCCTCACCCTCGTTATGGATATATTTAGCGTTTAGTTTCAATGAGAAATATAGACCCGCCACACCAGCAACACATATTACTACTGTAAAAAATATTATTAGTGTTTTTTTTCTCATTCCATTAATTAATAAATAGCTGATTAATAATCGAATAATAACCTCTTACCCCGCACAGATTCATCAAATTGCCCATTATCATAAACAAGGTTTCCATTGACCCATGTTTGTAATACGGAGGCATCAAATACCGTGCCTTCAAAGGGCGACCAGCCGCATTTATATAAAATATTATCGTGATCTACCGTCCATGCACGATTTGGATCCACTAACACCAAATCTGCAAAATATCCCGGACGTATAAAACCTCGTTTATCGATCCGATACAATTCTGCCGGTGCATGGCACATCTTTTCAACCACCTTTTCCAGGGTAAAAGCCCCTTGTTTTGCCAGTTGCAACATGGCAACCAAAGAATGTTGAATCAAGGGTCCCCCGGATGCAGCCTTCAAACACGAGCCTTCTTTCTCTGATAACAAATGAGGGGCATGATCAGTGGCAACAATATCAATTTTGTTCGAGTTAACAGCTTCAATTAAAGCTAAACGGTCAGCTTCCGTCTTAATGGCCGGATTCCATTTGATACGGTTGCCGTGTTTTGCATAATCAGCATCCGAAAACCATAAATGGTGTACACAGACTTCAGCTGTAATGTTCTTTTCTTTCAGTGGTTTATCCGAAGAAAATAAGGTCATTTCTTTTGCTGTCGACAAATGAAAAACATGTAACCGGGCATTGTATTTCGTTGCCAGCTCCACTGCATAGGCCGACGATTTGTAGCATGCTTCGGCACTGCGAATTAACGGATGGTATTCAATCGGAATGTCTTCCCCCAATAGTTCCTTAAAATGTTGGATATTTTGTTGAATGATCTTTTCATCTTCACAATGGGTGACAATTAAGAGAGGTACTTCCGAGAAAACACGATTTAGTGTTTCCTCATTATCTACCAACATATTACCGGTAGAAGAACCCATAAACATTTTGACTCCGGCTACTTTTCGGGGATCGACTTTCTTTAGTTCTTCCAGGTTATCATTGGTGGCACCCAGTAAAAACGAATAATTGGCCAGTGATTTTGTAGAGGCTAACTTATATTTTTCTTCAAGGATTTCAATAGTGGTAGCTTGCGGACGTGTATTGGGCATATCCATATACGAAGTGACCCCACCGGCAACAGCCGCTTTGCTTTCGGTATAAATATCCCCTTTATGAGTCAGGCCCGGATCCCTGAAATGGACCTGGTCATCAATAATACCCGGTAAGAGCAATAACCCTTTTGCATCGATCTCCGTATAGGGTCCTGATAGTTCCACCGGTTCACTGCCTTCGTAAACAGCTTTAATATGCTCGCCTGAAATTACCACGGAGCCGGTGTAAGTCCTGCCTTCGTTTACGATAGTAGCATTTCGAATAATTTGCAACCTGTTCATAATTTCCAATGATTCAAAATCCGTATTTCAAAGTTCCGGTGAATAAAACAACCTCTTTATCCAACTTAATGGCGTGGAATCCCTACTATCACTTATGACTAAAAGTAATTGGATTTACTTTTTCTCTTTTTGAGGGTATTTTCGAAATAAACTGTTTAGTTTAAGTTGGATAACGCCAAAAAATGCTTCTCCAAAAATTCCTCCATTCATTTTGGAAGTTCCCAATACCCTATTAATGAAAATAATAGGTACTTCCTTCAATGTAAATCCACATTTGAAAGCTGTAAATTTCATTTCTATCTGGAAAGCATATCCTTTAAAATGTATTTTTTCCAATTCAATTGTTTCAAGGACTTCTTTGCGATAGCATTTAAATCCGGCGGTAGTATCTGCCAGATGCACTCCCAGGATAAACCGGACATATTTCGAAGCAAAATAGGACATTAAAACCCGCCCAATTGGCCAGTTTACTACATTTACACCGGTTACATAGCGTGAACCGATAGCCACATCAGCCCCCTGATTGGCACAGGCATCGTATAACTTATTTAAATCTGCCGGATTATGCGAAAAATCGGCATCCATTTCAAAGATATACTCGTAATCATGATACAGGGCCCATTTAAACCCACTGATATAAGCCGTTCCCAACCCAAGTTTAGCTTTCCTTTCAATCAGGAACAACTGAGTCGGAAATTCACCCTGCATCCTTTTCACAATGGCAGCAGTTCCATCGGGAGATCCATCATCAATCACCAGAATGTCAAAAGGATTTGGTTGTTCAAAAACCGCACGAATTATATTCTCGATATTTTCCTTTTCGTTATAAGTCGGAATAATAACTAGATTTAATGGCATACGTATTTAGTTTGAGGGTTTGAAAATGAGTATTCCGAAAAATCGGCTTTTAATTTTGTATTTTTATCTGATCTCTTAGCCTATACTTAGCTCGCTGTATCTTTGTTACGATCCTCACTCTTGAATCCTGGCTCCTGGCTCTTGGCTCTATACTCTAGGCTCTAAGCTCCCGCGTCTTCCTTTAAAAGATATAAAGTTCCGAAGGAGTAAGCCTGTCCAATGTAATCAACTGGACATCTTTACCTACAATTATCCGACTGTTTTCCAAATAATTTTGAATAGTTGTATACGCAACATCCGGCAAATTATTTTCACGGCTTAAATGACACAAAAAAATATGTTGTAATCGGGGATTATAATTTTCAGCTAAAAACTGGCCGGTCTGATCATTACTCAAATGACCGGTCTTGGAAGAAATTCTGTTCTTCAAATATAAAGGATACGAGCCCTGTTGTAACATTTGTACATCATAATTTGCTTCCAGCACTATAAAATCCGCTGACCCTAAATGAGCGGCAACTTCATCACTGATATAACCTAAATCGGTAGCAAATGTGAATCTTTTCTCTTTATATTCAATGGTATAACCTACATTATCTGTGGCATCATGCGATACGGGAAAGGCTGTAATTTTAAAATCACCAACCTGGATTGTTTCATCTTTCTCTATGAACTTCCTGCTCGAACACAACTTCTCAGTCACACAATAGCTTCGTTGGATCCCTTCATGAACCTGTCGTGTTGAATAGATCGGAACCCGGTGCTTTTCACCGATGGAACCGACTCCCTTGATATGATCTGCATGATCGTGTGTAACAAATACACCCCAGATATTTTCAAAGTCAAGCCCAAGATTTCGTAAATACTTGCGGATGGACCGTACACCTAAACCAGCATCTATTAATAATCCATTCGACGCATTACCAATAAAATAACAGTTTCCACTACTCCCACTCCCGAAACTTTGAAAACGTAATTTATCCATTATCTCCTTTTAAGTTGACAAAATTAACACTAAAAATGGAAGAATGAGTACAAATAATCGGAAATAACGTTAAGTGAATATAATCAAATTACCAACATCTTAAAAAACAGACAGATAAAAAAATCTTGCTGATTGTTTTTTAAGACTACAGAAGATTGTTCTTCAAAATCTCTTGGTAGCTCCTGCAACCAGATTCAAAATATTATATTTTATCAGGCTTGCATCCAATGTCGTTTACTTAAGCAAATGAAAAAATGACACGCGGATGGGACATTCCGGTCTTACGGAATAACGTTGATAAGAAATATAGATAAGAAAATAAAATCTGCGATAATCCGCGTTATTTGTATCCGTTTTATCCGCGTTCTAATTCTTAATTAAACAACGTTGCTTCAGCATTTAAAATTAGTTCTGAAACGCGTGGGTAAAGATTTTCATTTCTTCTTAAGCAAGAAGTCAATTTCCATCTTTCTAACCTGGGTGGTTTTAATCGAAAGCTGTTTCTTCAGTTCAATATTCTTCTTTTCCAGCTCCATGATGTTGGGAGCCAGGCCCGATCGCTCCGATTCTTTTTCCGTTCTGTCATATTTTGCCCGCAGGTCGGCTAATTCTTTGATCTTGTTGTTTAATTCAATAGATAATTTATGCAATTCATTCCAAAGTTTGACTGCCTCCTCACTTTTAAATTGATTTACATTCGTATAAACTATCGAATCATTTATCACAAACTCAATTTGTTTTTCCGATTCCGGAACCCGGTTTCCCTGTACGTTGATACTATCAGGAACAGAACCGCTAACCTTACGATACGTTTTTAACTGGGCAGCCCTACGAAGATAATCCTTATCTTCGGAATGGATGATGTTTTTTACTTCGTTAGGAATAAACGTATAAATCATCACTTTACCGCCCGGTTGATACCGGTCGGTGGCAAACCATCCCAGCTTTCGTTGATCGTCAATCACCATCATATAGTCATTAAAGGGTGAGTTAAACGGCATGCCCATGTTTTCAGGGGTTAAATAGCTGTCGGTAGAAGGATTGTACCGGGTAACAAACAGGTCATATCCCCCGATTGAGTTATCCCCATCGGAAGCAAAGTAAATGGTCACCCCATCTGACTGTAAAAAAGGATAGTTTTCGTTAGCCGGCGTATTGATCACATCCGATACGGAAGCCGGTTGCGACCATCCATCCAGGAGCTTGTAAGAAGTAAAAATATCCATTTGCCCCTTTATGGAATCGGAAAAGTACACCCGGTCCTGACGTTGGGTAATATACTTCACTTTATCGGTTTTGTGGTGTCCTTTTAGCTTAATCGACTCCTGGCTAAGTGATCCCAGCTCCCGGTTGAACTTGTAAAATTTCAAAAATTCATCCTTGTTTACCACCACACTGTCTATGATGGCAATATCCTCCACCCGGGTCATTAAACGGGCGGCATTTTCTGCTTTTTTTATTCTTTGCTGGTATTCCGGCAGCTTGCTATCAGCAGGTTGCAAAGTGGCCAGATAGTTTTGATAAGCAAGAACAGATTCATCAAAACGATATGAATTGAAGTATAACTCGCCTAAATACAAATTACGGGTTGGGAATTTGTTTCCGGCCTTCTCAAAATGGATAATTGCATTTTCGACATCCTTTAACTCATAACAACAACGGGCATACCGGAAATTGAACGTAGCATCATTGGGCTTTTTCTTCAATAAAACTTCGTAAACTGACCGGGCCTTTGAAAATTGTTTGTTATTAAAGTACGTTTCACCTTCAGAAGCGCTCTGACTGAATAATGCTGAAGTAGAAATCAAAAAAAGTAAAATCAACCGATATTTCATCCTTAAAAATTAAATTTTTAATTATAAAAAAAACAACCTGACAAAATTACTACTATTCAACGAAAAATTCTTGATTTTGTTCGAAAAACTCCATTTTTTTCATCTGCGAAAGATTAATCCGGGTCCAAAATGATATTCATGTCCATTCTATTCAAGGGCTTGAAATAACAGATTATCCTAGTGCTGTATTAAGGCTGTTTTGACGGTAATTCCTTTAAAAAGCATAGTGAAGCCGTCACTAATCCTAATTCAGCACCGTAAGAAGTGACGGCTTCACTAATACAGATGCGACATTTTCTACTTAACATAACACTAGTTATAAAAAACAATAGGAATCAGCATCCTCATTCTGGTAAGTACCCCGTTAAGCCCGGCGCATGAACAGCCCGTAAACTCCTGGTTGCCGGATTCTCCACATGCATTCTTTTTAGTTCCGGTGGTGGCTTTGGCTAAACGACAACTCAACGAATCCTTCTCACCCTGATTCGTCCTCAATATTAAAAGGCTTTCGTAGGGGGTTCCGGGAGGGTTTCGGGAGATATGACCCTCCACCCTTCCGGCCATCCCGCTTTGAAATCTTTCCAATTCCACTTCATACCTAATTCTACTTTACCAAAATAAAGAAGGAACCACAATAGACACACTGGTTCACAATAGAAGTCATTTTTTTAGCCATCTTCCTGAATTTATAATCTTTAAATATCGTTATGTAGTTGACTATTGTGTACTTTTTTGATTAATTTATGTGTTCTATTGTGTCTATTGTGGTTAGAGTTATTTGCTTTGTTTTAATTTAGTAAAGTAGAACTAAAACAGAAGCCTGTAAAAATCCGTGGAAGAAGGATTAAAAACAAAGAATATAAGATCACATTGCTTGTCTGAGTAAGTGGAACAACCGAATGTCCTGTTTTATACACATTAACAATCTCTGTTAACTAGTTATCCGGCACCCGGCCATCGGACGAAGTTGGCGGGGCGTTGGACTCGATCCTTCACCGGATTCCAGCTCGTTGACTGGTTTTGTTTCATTTCGGATCCTTCCTCCCCGGGTAGTATCCTCTTACTTCAGTCTTACCTCAGCCGGGGCTCATGTTAGGTATAGAGGTATTTCAACAGGAGTATAGATAGGGTTTGGATAGGGTTCAGTTAGGTCTACCTATCCGAACCCTATCCGAACCCTAACTGAACCCTAACTGAACCCTATCTGAACCCCCTCTATACCTAAACTAAGAGACCGTTCAGAAAAGTGTGTCAAAATTAG
>JAUZOM010000075.1 GCA_030706465.1 Bacteroidota bacterium
ATTTCAGTTGTTGTTACCTTTCTTCCGGATATATACAAACTTAATCAACTATCCAAAGGATCTCTTGCCTTCAAAATTACAAAACTATTTAACAACACCAATTGTTTGAGAGACTTATTTTTAAACAAATTTATAAAACAGGTGTTTACGGGTGTTTTTATGCATTAAAAAACCCGGCATTGAGGCCAGGGCTCTTACGTTAAGGGTAGTAGTGAATTAAAAAATAAAGCCGGTTACTTCATTGCATTTCTAATAGTTTTCTGTTTACAGCTAATAACTTTATTTTTATATTACCTGTCATACCTTCACCTTGTTCGGCGTAGTCTGGAGACTACGCCGGGCCAAAATAAAAGCTCCGGCTTTTAATCGTATATTTCAAGATGCAAGCAAAGCCTTTGCATCTTAGCCACAAACTGCATATAAACTGTCAGAATCAGAATTTTCAGAATTTAAAAATTATCAGAATGAAGACAAGTCTCAACTCATATCATTCTTTTTCTCTTCATGCCAATTCTTATTCTGTAAATTCAATCATTCCATAAATTTTAATTCAGACAAGGTGTTACGAAAGGCGCTTCGCCAAAAACCATCCTCATTTTCTATACTATGCAGAAAAAAGACTTTTCCGTACCTATGACCACCAACCTACGCTCAGTCGCTCTCCTTCTTTTCACACTCCTCATGTTCCCGTTACCAGAGAAAGTGGGAGTGCGACTCATTTAGCACCCTGCAACCGTATTAATGGTTTCACAAATGCAAACAAAAATGTATCTATATCTTAAAATTACTTTTAATCATTCTTTTTTTACTATAATTCCTTCTTCTTACTGCACAGTGTACCCCGGAGGGGTATTTGTCCAGGCTTTAACCGGTCACAGGTATATCTCCCCGTTTTCTCCAACTTTTGTCCAAAGTTCATCCTATGTTTCTCCTAAGTCCATCCTAGGTTTAAATAAGGTTCAAATAGGGTTTAAATAAGGTTTAGATAAGGTTTAGATATATATACCACGTATATACCATATATATACTATGTATATACAATGTATATATGACATATTTAAATAAATATATGATATATGCATGGATATTAAGCTGTATTTAAATGGTGTATAAATTTTTTATATAATTGAACCTTATTTAAACCTTATTTGAACCTTATTTGAACCTAAAGTAAACTAAAAACCTGCATAGGATCAATCCTATACAGAAGGCATTGGAAAAAGGCTGTGACTGAAAAATGAGGTAAAACTGATTTTTTGTTGACCGAGCTGCAACTTTATGCCGTTTTCAGTCCATCCGGAAAATTCAGATACGATTTCCACCGGTTGAACCTATCAACTGGGATAAATCGTCTTGTAAGTTGAAAAAATCGAACGGATAATTCTATATACGACAATTTTCATTGTTCCTGGTACGTATCTGTGAATGTTGGGTCGTATTTATAAGGAATTTATAGGTTAGATTTCCCGCAACCAGGGTTTAATCCTGAGCGAACTAAGGACCTAAGCAGAACAAACAGGGAAGAAAGAAAATGGAATGTATCCGGATAACGGCTGAGGCAATCGGGTAGGAGGTAAGCGGTAAAAAACGGGGGAAGGAAGGGACGTTATAGCATCAATCGGGAGAGGCTGGCTGCAGGAATTCCAACCGGAAAAGATTGGCGACCGATGCCATTGAGAAGCCGGATAGAATTGGATTGGTTTGAATTGCAAGGATTACAAACGATCATTGGCGTGGGGCAACAATAAAGAAAGGGTAACTCAACGCCACCCTTCTTTTTGTACATTCATTTTAAGTAATCGGCTGATAGTAATCCTGCCGGTTAGTACAGCAATCAGAAATTGAATTTTTCGAGTTTGATGGTTGTAAACTCTTGCAGAATGGCCATGTTTTTGATAAAAGAAGCTCCCTTTTCATGGCTGGACAGCGCTTCACTATCTTTCCATGTTTCACAAATCAGCAAGACGTTGGGACGGGTAGCACTTTCGAAGACATCATAGGCAATACAACCATCTTCTTTCACCGAAGAAGCGGTTAATTCTTTAGCTGCATTCAATACACTGGTGCGGTGGACTTCTTCTACCGAGATAAATACATTTAATCGAATCATAATCGTAGTTTTAATTTTGTGAAATACAAAAATAGGCTTTTTTTGTGCTAAAACCTAACTACAATCCTATCAACCCTACGGGTTTGGAGACATGGATCAGTTTGTAAAAAAGCATTTTCTTCTACAATCCTTTCCTATAGAGGTTTAAAGTTTGATTTCCCGGAA
Source organism: Bacteroidota bacterium (assembly GCA_030706465.1). Lineage (GTDB taxonomy): Bacteria > Bacteroidota > Bacteroidia > Bacteroidales > Paludibacteraceae > Paludibacter. Next base: position 2,276 of record JAUZOM010000075.1, read on the forward strand.
TCAATTTGGTCTTGACTTATTTTATAAACAATTATTAAATCTGTATTAAAAAAATAGATAACAATGCTAACTAATTACATTATTAACTACCTTTGCACCTTCTTAAAATAAAGCTATGGTATCATCATCCGAATTTTTTTTAAAGGAACCTATCGGCCGAAGGCTGGATAAAATTGCGAAACTGTTCCTGGGTAATTTACAAAGCAGCCTGACCCATCTTGACATAGAACGGTCATTTTATCCTTTATATCTGATAGATGCGGGAAACGGGCTTACCCAACAGGAGTTGGCCGGGAAACTCAACTGTGATAAAGTACAGGTAGTACGGATTATCGATTACCTTTCCCTGAATGGTTATGTGGAACGTGTCACAAACAAGGTCGACAGAAGAAAATACGAATTGGCCATAACCGAAAAAGCCAGGTTGATTATGCCGGACATACAAAAGGCATTCCAGCAAGCCACTTCGGCAGCCTTAGCCGGTTTATCCGAAAATCAGATCAATGAATTTTACGCTGTACTTGAAACAATCGAAACAAATCTTATAACGCATAAAAGCCAATCAGCCAAATGAAAAAAAAATCAACCATCTGGATTGCCCTCATCCTGGTATTAATAGTTGCCTTCTTCTTGAAACTGGGTTTCAGCAAACAGTCCGACAAAGACAGTAAAAAGAACGGGAAAGATAAAAAAGAGCGAAAAGTAGATGCTTACATCGTGAAGCCATCGTTACTTATTAATGAAATCTCCGTCTCGGGGTCGTTAATGGCTTTTGAGGAAGTAGACTTAAAGAATGAAGTGGCCGGGAGAGTGGTAATGATTAATTTGCCGGAAGGTAAATTTGTAAAAAAAGGTACGCTGTTGGTCAAGCTCTTTGATGATGACTTGCGTGCCACTTTGAAGAAACTGCAAACGCAACTGGCCATTCAACAACAAATCTACAACCGGCAATCGGAGCTGCTAAGAGTAAACGGAATCAGCCAGAACGATTATGAACAGACCGGATTGCAGTTGAATTCACTGAAAGCAGATATCGAAGTAGAAAAAACACTGATCCGGAAAACCGAAGTGCGTGCGCCTTTCGATGGCGTGATAGGACTCCGGAGTATCAGTGTAGGGGCAATTATTACTCCTTCGACCTTACTGGCCACCATTCGTACCGAAAACAAGATGAAACTGGACTTTAGTGTTCCGGAGAAATACAGTTCGGTTATCAAGCCCGGCATGAAGATAAAATTCAACATGAGCAATGCCGACATTCACTACGATGCGACCGTTATGGCAACGGAAGAGGGTGTAGATGTCAGTACCCGAAACCTGAAAGTAAGAGCCATTGTAAACAGCCGGTCGAAAGACTTACTTCCGGGAGCGTTTACGGACGTGACCGTTCGGTTGAGCGAAAACAACCAGGCACTGGTCATCCCTACACAGGCCATCGTTCCATCGGAAACCTATAAGTCGGTGATTGTAGCCAGGAATGGCAAAGCCCATTTTGTACAGGTCATTACCGGCATTCGGCAAGCAACAAATATAGAAGTGACTCATGGAATTCAACAAGGTGATACGATCATTACTTCCGGCATTCTGTTCCTGAAGGAAGGTTCCAAACTGAGATATTCAACCGTAACTAAATAATTATGACATTATCAGATATTGCTTTAAAGCGCCCGATAGGTGCGATCGTATTAAGCCTTGTAATTATCCTGATGGGTGTTGTAGGGTTTAACTTCCTGGGAGTACGGCTCTATCCGGCTATCGACCCACCCATTATTACCGTGCAGACCAATTATACCGGTGCTAACGATGACATTATTGAATCACAGGTTACGGAACCTCTTGAAAAAAGTATCAATGGTATCGAAGGGGTAAAATCGATTTCTTCCCAATCGGCTACCGGAGTCAGTACGATCACGGTTGAATTTAACCTGGGTGCCGATTTGGAAAAGGCGGCCAATGATGTGCGTGATAAAGTTTCGCAGGCATTGAAAAGTCTTCCCCAGGATATTGATGCTCCGCCGACAGTGACAAAAGCCGACGCCAACAGCGATCCGATTGTCATGCTGACGGCCCAAAGTACCAAGATGAATCCAATGGAACTCAGCGATTACGCCGAAAACGTGTTGCAGGAGAAGCTGCAAACCATACCGGGGATAAGCTCTGTAGCTATTTACGGGCAACAACGTCCCGCCATGCGGTTGTGGCTCAATCCGGATAAAATGGCTGCTTTTAATCTGACAGCATCCGATGTCAGTGTAGCACTGTCTAAAGAAAATGTTGACGTGCCGGGAGGTAAAATCCGGGGTAATGCCACCGAACTAACCATAAAAACTTTCGGACGATTGGTATCGGAGGACGACTTCAACAACATGATCATCCGGCAGACCGATAACCAGGTTATCCGCCTGCGGGATATCGGGAATGCCGTTGTCGGTCCGCAGGACGAAGAAGCCGGTTCGACTATCAATGGCGCTACCGGCGTTATGCTGGTGTTGATTCCACTTCCCGGAGCCAATGATATCCAGATTGCCGATGAGTTCTACAAGCGGATGGACCAAATGAAGACAACATTGCCCAAGGGCCTGGAATTAAGTATTGCCCGTGATAAATCGATCTTTGTCCGGCAGTCTGTATCCGATGTTGTGGAAACCTTGATTATCGCTATTCTGCTGGTGGTGATGATTATATTTTTATTCTTCCGAAACTGGATTATTGCATTACGGCCTTTACTGGATATCCCGGTTTCATTAATCGGTACTTTCTTTGTCATGTACCTGCTGGGCTTTTCCATTAATGTGCTTACGCTGTTGGGAATAGTGCTGGCTACCGGATTGGTGGTGGATGATGGGATTGTAGTAACCGAAAACATCTTTAAGCGGATAGAGCAAGGCATGAATAAGTTTCAGGCCGCTTTGGAAGGCACCCGGGAGATATTCTTTGCCGTGATTTCCACTTCGCTCACGTTGGCTATTGTGTTTATACCGGTTATCTTCTTACAGGGATTTACCGGACGACTGTTCCGGGAATTTGGAATCGTAGTGGCCAGTGCGGTATTAATCTCCGCCTTGGTTTCGTTAACGCTTACTCCGGTGTTAAATGTCTTTTTAGGGGGATCCGGCTCACACCATTCAAAATTCTATGTTGCCTCCGAACCTTTCTTTACCGGAATGGAAAAGAAATACAGACGGTTCCTTTCATTCTTTATCCTGAATAAATGGGTGGCTTTCTCGATATTGGGTTTATGTGTCGTATTTATCTTTACCATATCCAGAGCCCTTAAATCGGAATTAGCACCGCTGGAAGACCACAGTTACATACGGACAAGCGTAACGGCTCCCGAAGGTACGGAATCAGGCATTACAAAAAAGATACTGGATCGGGTGGCCAAGATCAGTTCCGATAACTTCCCGGAGACGAAATTTGCCCTGGCACGGTATGGGGGTGGAACCAATGCAAATAACGGATTTGTCATTACCTTCCTGACCGATCCTTCGGAAAGGAAACGAACCCAACAAGATGTTTATAAAAAACTGACGAAGCTGTATGACAGCATCCCGGAAGCACGGGTTATAGCCAGCCAGGAACCAACTATTACAACCTCCAACTCCAGGGGATTACCGGTTCAGTTTGTGTTACAAAATCTCGATTTTGATAAAATACATGAAGTATTGCCTAAATTTCTGGAAGAAGCGCAAAATAGCCCGGTATTCAGTAATATCGATGTGGATTTGAAGTTCAATAAGCCGGAAGTAAACATTGTTGTGGACCGGCTAAAGGCGACCAGCCTCGGAGTGAATGAACGGGATGTATCGGACGCATTGGATTTAGCCTATAGCGGCAGCCGTTACGGTTATTATCTGAAAAATAATAAACAATACTATGTTATCGGGCAGGTGGCCCGCAGCGAGAGAAAAACTTCGTCCGATATCTCTTCGTTGTATGTACGCAACAATGCCGGAAACATGATCCAGTTGGATAATCTGGTCTCGTTGAAAGAAAACAGTAATCCGCCTATCTTATATCACTTTAACCGGTATAAATCTGCGACTGTTTCGGCGAATTTGGCGGAAGGAAGAACATTAGGGGAAGGTATTGCCGAAATGCAACGCATAGCCGATAAGTTATTGGATTCGAGTTTCACCACGGCCTTATCAGGTCCCTCCAGGGATTTTGCCGAAAGTAATTCGAATATAGGATTTGCCCTGATACTGGCCTTATTACTGATCTATTTAATTCTGGCAGCCCAATTCGAAAGCTTCCGTGATCCGTTTATTATCATGCTTACCGTACCAATGGCCATTGCAGGGGCTATGCTTTCGCTCTGGATCTTCGGACAGACATTGAATATTTTCTCCGAAATCGGTATGATCCTGTTGATCGGTATTGTGACGAAGAACGGTATCCTGATTGTGGAATTTGCCAACCAGAAACGGGCCCTGGGCATGAATAAACGGGTGGCTGCCTTTGAATCGGCATCGGCACGTTTCCGGCCTATCTTAATGACTTCGCTGGCAACTATTTTCGGAGCATTGCCTATTGCGCTGGCCATGGGAGCCGGTGCTACCAGCCGTGTTTCGTTGGGAATCGTTGTGGTAGGCGGATTATTATTCTCGTTAGTGCTAACCTTATTTGTCATTCCGGTTATGTATATCATCATGTCAAGTAAAAATAAAAAAATGATTGGAGAATGAACTATCAGAAAACAATAAATACATTGAAAAAAAGCATTCTATTCAGTGTAATTTTCTTATTTTCATCCGGTGTTAATGCTCAAAAAGTATTAACTCTGGATGATGCCATCCAGATAGCGTTGAAAAACAATTTTGATATTCTGGTCGCCGGAAATGATGCGCAGATAGACAAAGTAAATAACACAGCCGGGAATGCAGGCATGTTACCCACCGTTGGCATAACAGGATCGGGAAGCTACGGTTTAAGCGATACGAAACAAAAATTCTATCCAAACACCACAACAGATTATTCCTCCTTGTCCAGTACATCGTTAAGTGCCGGAGCTCAGTTGAATTGGAATCTGTTTGATGGGGGCAAGATGTTTGTAACCAAGAATAAACTGAACGAGATTCAGGCTCTTGGTGAAATACAGTATAAAGACAAAGTGCTGCAGACCTTGTATAATGTGATTGCAGCTTATTATGATGTCGTCAGACAAAAACAGCAGCTGAGTTCCATCAACGTAGCGTTGAATTACAATAAAGACCGGGTTACGATTGCCCAGGCTGGTTTTAATGCCGGTTCGCTGGTGAAGACCGACTTGCTTCAGGCAAAAATCGACTTAAATGTCAATACGGAGAGTGCCATTGATCAGCAATACACCATTGATGCTGCGTTGAAAACGTTGAACCAGTTATTAGGGAAGAATGCTGATGAATCGTTTGAAATATCCGATACCATCCCGTTGAATTATTCACCCGATAAAGCGGACCTGCTTCAGAAAATAGATCGCTCAAACACCAGTATCCTTGGCTTCCAAAAACAAATTGAGATAGCACAGTTAGCCCTGAAAGAAAATAAAAGTTTATACTTGCCTACTTTCAATGTCAAAGCCGGTTATTATCTTTCCCAAACAGTCAATTCGGCAGGCTCTACCTTAAAAACAAGTTCTGCAGGACCACAAATTGGAGGTTCACTCGTTATTCCCATTTATAGTGCCGGCGAAACAAAGCGAAAAACAACAACTGCTAAAATAGAAACCGAATCGGCCGAATATAATTTACAAAATGCTAAACTGCAGATAAGAACTTTACTTATCAACACCTTGACTGAATTTGATAATCAACAAAGGCTATTGAAAATAGAAAGTGAAAATAATGTGTTGGCTAAAGAGAATATTCAAATCAGTTTGGAGCGCTTGAAACTTGGGCAGACAACTTCTCTTGAAGTCCATTTAGCACAGGAAGATTATGTACAATCGAACACAAGGCTGATTAACTTCAGGTACAACCTGAAAATTGCAGAAACAAAACTAAAGCAACTGGTGGCAACTTTGTAAAATAAAATAAATTTGTATTGAGCAGTAATTAATAAAAACACTGCCTGTTTCATTCAGATTAAATCGCTTAAAAAAAGAGCCCATCGAATTATTTCGATGGGCTCTTTTTTAAGCGACTGATTATACAGTCTTATTCAATATTAAGTAATAGATCGTCCTGCATTACAGCTTGTCCTGCTTCTACTTCGATACTACTAACCACGCCGCCCTTTTCTGCCAGAATATTGTTCTCCATTTTCATGGATTCCATAACCAACAAAAGATCGCCTTGTTTTACTGTATCGCCGACATTGACAGCCACACGAATAATACTTCCCGGAAGCGGAGCTTTCAGGCTGTTTGCACCGACCTTACCCGGTTTTGGGGCAGGAGTAGCAGTGATTTTGCTATCGCCCGGATTCGATTGTACCTCTTTACGGACAATGATCGGAGTTTTCAAGGTATTAACCTCTTGTTCCAACCCAACCGCATACGATTTACCATTCACTTCTATCTCGGCCTGGTTGCCTTCTACTGATTTGACATTCACACTATATGAAGCCCCATCTATTGTAAATTTGAATTTCTTCATAATATGTTATCTGAGATAATTATTTGTACCATAAATTTTTGAACTCCACGGTGAATAGCGTCTCTCGATACGTTTGATTGTAATCACATTACTTTCATTATCGTGAACTTCGCCATAATACAAATGCAATGCCATAGCTATGGCTACTACATCAGTCGAAAGAACTTCACCTTTATCCTTGCCAACTGAAGGGGATTCGGTTTTATTACCAAAAAGTTTTTCAAGTTTCATAGGACTTAATTATAAAGGTATATTACTATGTTTCTTAGGTGGATTCACCACTTTTTTGGTTTCCAGTGCCTGGAACGCACGGATTACACGGAAACGTGTATTACGCGGTTCAATAATATCATCGATATAGCCATAAGAAGCCGCCTGATAAGGATTCGCGAACTTATCTTTATATTCGTTTACCTTTTCACTTACAAAAGCTGCTTTTTCTTCCGGATCGGTAATTTTTGAAATTGCACGTCCTTCCAATACCTCGATAGCACCTGCAGCACCCATAACCGCAATTTCAGCGGTTGGCCATGCGTAGTTGAAGTCTCCGCGAAGTTGTTTACAGCTCATTACGTCATGTGCGCCACCATACGATTTACGGATTGTTACCGTAACCTTTGGAACGGTAGCTTCACCGTAAGCAAACATCAGTTTTGCACCATGGGTAATGATACCTGCATATTCTTGTCCCGAACCCGGTAAGAATCCCGGTACATCAACCAATGTCAATACAGGAATGTTGAATGCGTCGCAGAAGCGAACAAAACGGGCTGCTTTACGGGAAGCATCACAATCGAGTACCCCGGCAAGGAAATTAGGCTGATTTGCTACAATTCCGGTAGGAGCTCCATTGAAACGGGCAAAACCAACAATAATGTTACGGGCATAATGACGGTGAACTTCCAGGAATTCATCATTATCCACAATGCCGTGGATAACATCTTTCATGTCGTAAGGCATGTTTGGATTGTCAGGAACGATGGAGTTTAATTTGTCATCCAACCGAATGATTGGGTCGGTATTTTCAAACAAAGGTGCTTCTTCCAGGTTGTTGGAAGGTAAGTAAGAAAGCAATTTGCGGATCAGCATCATACCTTCTTCTTCGTTTTCGGCTTTAAAATGCGATACACCCGATTTTCTAGAATGAATATCAGCACCACCCAGGTCTTCTGTCGAGATATCTTCTCCGGTAACCGATTTCACTACCTTTGGTCCGGTAACGAACATATAGCTGTTTTGTTCGGTCATAACCACAAAGTCCGTCAGGGCAGGAGAGTACACAGCACCACCGGCACAAGGTCCGAAGATTGCTGAAATCTGAGGAATAACTCCCGAAGCCATAATATTACGTTGGAAAATTTCAGCGTAACCGGCCAACGAAGTAACACCTTCCTGAATACGGGCACCTCCTGAATCGTTGATTCCAATTATCGGACAACCCATTTTCATGGCCATATCCATTACCTTACAGATTTTCAATGCCATAGTTTCCGACAAGGAACCACCGAAAACCGTAAAGTCTTGTGCGAATACATACACGGTACGGCCATCAATGGTACCGTGACCGGTGATGACACCATCGCCCAGGTATTTTTCTTTTTCAAGGCCAAAGTTGTTGCAACGGTGAGTTACAAACATATCCAGTTCTTCAAAACTTCCTTCATCCAACAACATCTCGAGGCGTTCACGAGCTGTAAACTTGCCTTTGGCATGTTGCGAAGCAATTCTTTTAGCACCACCACCTAATTTGGCTTGTACGCGTAAATCGATGAGGTTCTTTACCTTTTCTTGATTTTCCATTTTTTTTATATCTTAAGTCAAAACGATTGTATCTGTATTAGTGCAAAATCACATGTAAGCACTAATCAACCGGTTAACTGATTATTTATTCGGATTTTCGCACAATTCGGTCAATACTCCAAAGGTCGATTTGGGGTGTAAGAAAGCAATGTTCAAGCCTTCAGCACCTTTACGAGGTTGTTTGTCAATGAGTCTGATTCCTTTTTCAGCAACGAAATCAAGTGTTTCCTGCAAACCTTCAACTGCAAAAGCTACGTGGTGTACACCTTCGCCTTTGTTTTCAATGAATTTTCCAACCGGGCCTTCCGGATCAGTCGATTCCAGTAATTCAAGTTTGGTTTGGCCAACTTTGAAAAAGGCGGTCTTTACTTTTTGTTCCGGGACTTCTTCCACGGCATAACAAGTTAATCCTAATACATTTTCGTAGTAAGGGATAGCAGTTTCAAGGCTTTTTACTGCAATGCCTAAATGCTCAATATGAGTCGGTTTCATAAAAATATAATTATAATAGTTTGATAATTCAGTTTAAAGATACAGACTTGAAAAGACAGGTTTTGAATTGGCCCTTAATAAAACTAAATACTGAAATTTTTCCGTATTCTAATTTCCTGCAAAATTACATTAATTATTCTTCATTATCAACGAAATAGGCAATAATTTTTCATCTTTTTTCTTTTTGTTGATTATCAGAAAGATAGAAATTAGGCGCTAAATTCACACAAAAGGAAAGCACCAGGCTCCTTTTTCTTTCGATTTTAAACCGTACCTGTTTACAAAGTTCTATTCGGTTATAAAATCGGTTATTTTGAGATGTATTTGTAAGTTATTCAAAATGCAATTCCTGGTCGTGTCACGAATTAAAAATAAAGTATTCATACCATTCCAATACATTGGATTATTGGCAGAACGGATCAAAGAATCTGTTTTTGCAGTAAGGTCGAATGCTGATTCATACGGTGTGCCTGTTTCTGTTAAAGTGGAACTAGATGAACTTCAACATGCCGGAACACCGGGCTCGCTGCAAACTAACCGGGAGAAGTGGAAAACTCATTGAGTTGATAAACAGGACCAGTGGTTAACACAAACAGACCGATTCGTTGAACTTTGAGGCAGATTATCTGTTTCATTTACTATAATCGGAATCCCGAATGGTAGTAAAGGAACTTATACCAGCTGTGATTGATGTTGTTGCAACGGATAGCTTTTGCAGACATTCCGGATACCGGAACAACTAAACAGGCCAATGAGACGAAATCGAAACCACACTCTGTTATTTGTGGAAACGGTATTACCTGTATACATTCAGCTACCTATGAAAAGATTTATTCTTGTATTCGCCACGATTGCCTTATCAGCGGGAGTATTGCAGGCCCGGGGAAGCGGTAAAGCTATCGGCCTTCGGTTGGGGTATGATGCCCAGGAAATTTCTTACCAACAACCTTTCAATGATGCGAACAGGCTCGAGTTGACGCTTGGAGTCAATACCTTTGGTTTTAATATGGCCGGAAAACACTGCCGGGGTGCCGGGCTTAACGGAATCTATCAATGGGTTTACAATTTATCTTCCGGGTCGGATAAACTAAAAGGATACGTGGGAGCGGGTGCTGCCGTGCTGGATCACGGTCTCTTTGGGGCTGGAGTACTCGGGCAGGTGGGAGTGGAATACAATTTTGATTCGCCGGTACAGCTTTCGTTAGACTATCGTCCCGGCGCTTATTGGCTTCCGGGTGCCGGGAATGTATATCGTTTTTCGTGGAATACACCCTGTCTTTCCGTACGGTTCCATTTTTAAATGCATGAATCAACAGTGAAGATATACGAGGTTGTGTTTATTTACCAAACAGGCTTATAACGAATGAGAACACTGTAATGAAGTTTAAGTTGGATTATACGACATTATCTGTTATCCATTTACTCAAAAAGGGAGTGGGAGGTAGGCCGGTGCATTAATTGGCAATATCCCCCACAATTGCCTTCTCCGTTTTTTCGAAAAGCGTGTTATAATCACAACCGTTAACGGCAACAGGAGGATGAATGGTAAACTTCAGGCGGTTACCGATACCAAGCGGGAAGGTCCCGTAACGAAAGACTTTCCATGAATTATTAATCGTAACAGGAACCACCCAGGCATCCGGAGCATATTTACACAGAATCTTTAATCCGTTCGCTGCAAAACTTCCGGGCTTTCCATCCCTTGACCGCGTTCCTTCCGGAAAAATAACAGCCGAACGGTTCGTGTCCTGAATATATTCCGCCAGTTTTTTCAAGGCCGGCAGTGCCTGCTTTGGGTCTTTCCGGTCTATCAATACGGACCCGCCGTGGTTTAAATTGTATGATACACTGGGAATCCCTTTTCCTAACTCTATTTTACTCACAAATTTAGGATGAAATCTTCTTAAGAACCAACCGATTCCAATAATGTCGTACAAGCCCTGGTGGTTTGACACAAATATAAGCGGCTTCCCTTCGGGCAACTCAGCTCTGATCTCTGCTTCGGCTGTCGAGAAGTTCACGAATAAAATACGCAGCAAGAAGAGATTCAGCAGGTCTACACTTTTTTTATGTGCTTTGTACCCAAATAAATTAAAGCAAACATACTGAACCGGATGAAACAGGCAGATGGTAAACAGGAATAGAAAACAGGTGACTATTGAAAACGGATAGGAGATTATTTTTTTCATCTGGAACTGATTTGTTTCTTAATGATCGGGGGTATTTATCCATTCTTGACCGAATAAATACCATAAATTGGAAATTTTCTACAAAAATAATAAAATTTGTATTTCCGTTTATAAACAAGTTGCTAAAATTCTTTTTTTCTACAGGTCCGGCAAACTGTATTACATTATCATTCTGTGAATTATAAACACAAAAGACTGCCTCAAAAACAGACAGTCTCAATCCTTGTTGTGTTGTGTTAAGCAGAAAATGTCGCACCTGTATGAGTGAAGTCGTCGCTTCTTACGATGCTGAACCAGGATTGTTGACGGCTCCACTATGCTTTTCAACGAAATTACCGTCAAAACAGCCTTAATACCGCACGAGATTATTAACGCTTTATATTATTCTTATCCGCAGAAGCAGATTCTTTCCTCCGGCAAACGCTCTATTGAAATAAGCCTCAAGAGCATCGGTCGGCTTGCAATTCATACCCGGCCAAACCAAAATAGCAGATTCCTGCATTATATCGGTGCTGCTGCTTATTCCCGGTATCTTTCACTGTACCGGACAAAAGCCCGCTCCGGCAGGTACCGGTTATTTAAACAAGGTCCCGTTAGTTTTCGTCCTCGTCTTCTACCTTTGGTTTATCTTCAATTTCAGGCTCATTCAGAGTCTCAATGACGTCTTTCTTATCCTTCATATTGCGTTTGACCAGATAAAAAATTAAAGCTATTGCACAGACAAAAATGACAGTCAAAATAATCCAGTTAATTTCCATCACGTTAAATTTTTAAAAGTTGTTGTATAGACTCAATCCCGAAATGTTCCCTTCCAAAAATCAAAACATCTGCGGATTCTTTTTGTTTTAATTTCCCGGCAATTCCGGTTAATTATCCGATAGATTCCGGTATATCGCCCGCTTCCGTCAGCACGATTAGCTACAGGGCTATTTTTAACCTGGGTTTATGGGATACGGAACACAAACCATTCCGGGAATATACTCCGTCGGGGAGTTATAGATCAATAGAAAAACGGTATCTAGTCGATTTTTTTCTCGGGAGGAGATACGCACTGCACCAGTCCTTACTTCACCCGCCCTCCGCAAACCCATGTTTTCCGGAAATAACCCTCATCCAGGTCGCTGACGATGACCCCCTTTGAGGTGGAGGAATGCAGGAATTTATGATCCTTCAGATAAAGGCCTACATGATTGACGTACGTTCTGGACTTCGATTTGACGCTCGTATTGAAAAAGACCAGGTCACCTTCTTTCAGCTCATTCCGGCTTATCCGTTGACAGTTTTTATTCAACATGGCTGTCGAATTCCGTTCAACGGTTTTACGGTAAACGGTTTTATAAATCGTATAAACCAGGAAAGAGCAGTCGGTTCCGTTACGGGACATGCCGCCATCCACATGCGGGACGTGCAACCAGGAAGCCGCTTCCCGGTAAAGGGCAAAGTTATCTTTCCCGTCTTTATTCAGTCCCAACAGGCTGTAGACTTCCCGGCTCTCTTTTCTTTCCATGCGCCGCGTAGTACTGCAACTGAAAAGTACAATCGTTATACACACAAGAAGTATATAGCGGTACCGGATTGCCTGGTGTACGGTTACTCTCATGCTCATCTGGATTATCCGGATTCATTTTCCTTCCGTATGGAATTAACTATGCCAGACAGGGGATGTTCCGGTGTAACGGTAAATAAAGGAGTTTGTCGATAGTTCCCAATATCATTAATTTCTTTTTCAACTAAGCTGTATTCGGGTTGTTGAAACAATCGGTTGTCGTATTTAATAAAGAGATTATTCCGCGTTATCCGGATTAGAATACCTGTTTAATCCGCTAAATCCACGTACTTTGCTTATTCCTGCTTCACGTTTCCCGATTCCGATTTTATCTTGTCGATCCGGTCTTGCGGCATCAGATAAGTTTTTGTGAGGAAGTATTCTACACGGCTATCCAGGTAGTTCTTGAATCCGTCGTACAGGAAGGTCCTCATTTCCGGGGTAAAACTTCGCTTATCGTCCGGCAGCTTGAAATTCTTGATAGGCCTCACAAAACCGCCTCCCTGGTTGTAATACTCAAGGGGTTTTAAATTAGAAGTCCGGTATCCAAAGAAACTAATGGTGGAATAATACGAGAGATAGGACATCCTGCCGAACAGGCCGCTCGTATTTTCCCGTATCGGCCTGTCATTCTCCGACAAGCCCATGTTATCGATCACAATAACCAGGTCATACAGATCCCGGCTGTTCTTTATCCATTGCTTGATTTTTTTAGTCCTCGCCTGGCTGAAGAAGGTGTTTTTTACCCGGGTGACCGAATCGGGCAACCGGACAACCGTTACGGTAAATTCCGTATTTAAATAAGCCTGCAACCGCTCCTCCAAATGCTGAATCAGGCCGAAATTGACGTGCAGGGTGTCCGTAAAGTTTGTAAATGCAGTCAGCCCGACATGCTGGTAAACACAGGTAGTATCGGCCACCGAAACGATGGCTATTTTAGTAGTCTGTGCCCGGGTGTTTATCGTACAGACAAAAGTACTCAGGCACAAAGAGATACAGGTCAGTAAATGCGTTGGTTTCATGCGGATCATGTTCTATGAAGTTAACGCTTCAAAGATAAATATTATATTTCATTGGCAAAAATAAACAGGCCAATATTAATACCCCGGCACAACGCATGGCAAAGTGGCATCTAAAGTCAGGGTGCGACTCCCAGTCGCGTCCTGACTATGAGTTAAATGCTCTTTTTGGGAAGTAAATCAGGCAGGGGTAGTGTGTTTGTGTTGAACTATAAAAGTCCTGGTTTTCAGGACATCCACCAGTGAGGGATTGTATATATAGATTAGTTTTCATTCTATAGTAGTTTTTTGATTATCAATCTCAAAATGCATTCGGTCTTGATCAATTAATTGTTTCAATTCCTCTTCTTTGGGTAAATAGAGTAAATATTTACTTGCAAATAATTGTTCTTTTTCATTTAAAACAGAATATTTGACTATAGTTTCATCCTTCTCAGCACAAAGCAAAATGCCAATTGTAGGGTTATCACCATTCTCTGTTTTCAAATCGTCGTACATTCGCACATACATATCCAATTGCCCAATGTCTTGGTGAGTAAGCAAGCCTTTTTTAAGGTCGATAATCACAAAGCACTTCAGCATATAATTATAGAAAACAAGGTCAATAAAAAAGTCGGATGTATCGGTAACAATATGTTGCTGACGTGCCACAAAGGCAAAACCCTTACCGAGTTCTAATAAAAATTGTTGAATGTGGTCAAGTAAAGCAGTTTCAATCGACTGTTCGGAATTTCGTATATCAGTAGGCAGTCCCAAAAACTCAAAAATATAAGGATCTTTCAGAAGATTTGTTGCATTATCCGGATGTTTATTTTCCAACTTATGTTCCAATACCCGCTCATAAGCCATAGAGTTTATTTGTCGTTGCAGAGTCCTCCCATTCCAATTACAAGCAATACTTTCGTTTAAATAATACTGTCTTTTGGTTTCGGAATCTAACCTACACAAAAGACGATAATGCGACCAACTCAATTCGTGACGCAATGTGTCACGAATTGGAAATGCCAAATAAAATGAACGCATATTTCGTAAATTGCTGTCATCAAACCCCTTTCCAAACTCTACGGTAAGCTGTGTTGCCAGATTTTTCAAAACTCCCTTTCCATAATCAGCCCGGGCATTTCCATCCTGCTCATTTTCTACAATTTGATATCCTATTTGCCAATAGGTATCAAGCAAACTGCTATTTACCATACGATAAACTCGCTGCCGTGCTTGAAGTATAATCTCCTTCATGGAATTAAATAATTTGTCTGTCATGGTTGATAATGTTTAATAAATTCACCGTATGGAGTTTTTGACTTGCCGTAAAAATCTTGGTTTTCGAGGCGTCAATCTATTCTGGTCTGAATAAATATCATGATAGGTAATTGTTTGTAATACAATGCAAAATTAAATTTCTAAAACGATCAAACCAAACGATGGGTTTTATTTCCTGACCCACTTTCAGTTTTTTTAATGCTTCTTTTGAAACCTGCAACTCAAAGAACTTTTCACTATTGGGTACAGCCAGAATTAATTTCTGTTTCAAGGTTTGTATGGAGAATATAAAGGCTTTTCGGATAATGAATTCTCTTCCTACCCTTTCAAACAAGGCGGATTGACTGCCTAATTGTTCTTCAAGTGTCAGTTGCACTTTCGAAAGATTCATGGTCAGCAGTTGTTCCTTTCGGGAAGCTAGCAGCATGATGGAGTAATTACCATCTGCCTGAAAATAAACGATATCATCAGAATTCACTTGAATGAGTTCGTCCCGCCATTTGAAAATTAAACAATCCATATCTGATTTTTCAGCTTCAATAATTTTACATGAAAATTTTCATCTTCAAAGATATAAATTCTAATTTAACTTTTTCTGTGTTTTATAAGAAAATTTTATAAATAATTACAATCAATAATGTTTTTGTAAATAGTCTGGTTTTAGACGTTAATACTCCAGATGGATACGAAGTTGGAATGTTATTTATTACATAAGAAAGCCGTCCCGATACTGCTATCCGGACGGCTTTCCATGGAGCAGGAGTAAGCCTTGTCAAAGGAATTGATCACTAATCATTGATCACTGATCACTTTGCCTTGACTACTTTCCCGCACCCCGCATATTTCACTTCCGTTGTTTCGCCGTTAAAACCTACGGCACCAAATTCCACGGCCAGGCTCAGCAGTACGGTCACTTCATCCGTCAGCAAGGCCTGCTGCGCTTCGGTCATCTGTACCGTCATCGTGTGTTCCGGTACGATCGTTTGGGCGGGATACCAGTCACCGTTCACCACTGCACTTGTTCCATGCAGCTCCGGTACCGCGGGGATATAGGCTTTTTCAGCTTCCTCGTAGTGCATATCCGATACGGTACCCAGCACGGCAATGATCCTGAAATACGGCAGCCGTTGGATGTTTACCAGGTCAATGTCCGTATTGATGCGCGGGATCGTGACGGTCGCCAGCAGGTGCTCCCGGTCCATGGCAGCCGTGATGCCCACCCGCAGCACTGTGTTGAAGGGATAGGTGCGGTTAAAGTTA
>JAUZOM010000076.1 GCA_030706465.1 Bacteroidota bacterium
ATTGCAACCGGTTCCAAGCCGAAAGCAATGGACAAACAACTGGGAAATGCACCTGTTGTTGAGATGGAGAATTTGTTCACACTTGAGTCGATTCCGGATAACATTGTCGTTACAGGTAATCATGTTTCGGCAGTTGAGATGGCTCAATTCTTTAACCTCATTGGCAAAAAGGTAACCCTGATTGCCAACAGCGATAATTTCATGGATGGACTGGATGACTATTTAATTTCAACCATCACCAAGAAACTAAAATCGGATAATATTGATTTGATTCACGATGCCTACCCGGAGAAGTTTGAATCCGGAGGACTTCTTATCGGAGGATTAAAAATAAAATGTGATTTGCTTGTCAATTGTAATTCCCGGAAGGCTATTATCCCGGAAAGCGAGACACCGCTGGAACTTACCGAACGTGGGTTTATAAAAACATCCGATACTTTCGAAACAAGCATCAACGATGTTTATGCCATTGGTGATGTAAGCGGTAAAAGTTTTGTAGCCCATGTAGCCTCTGCACAGGGAATCCACATTGTAAATTTTATCAAAGGGATTAAAGGGAATTTTGACACCACCACCTACCCGATCAATATGTATACGGTTCCCGAAATTGCGCAGATAGGAATGACCGAACAATACATAAAGGAAGTTGGGATTAGTTATAAGATAAGCGAATTCCCGTTATCAGCCAATGGAAAAGCCCTGATTGAAGGAAATACCGAAGGGTTTATCCGTATGATTTCCGATAAGAAATACGGGCAAATACTCGGAATTCAGATTCAAGCGGCTAATGCGACGGATATGATTGCCGAAGCCGGTGCTTTTATGAATGTAGAAGCCACCGTGTATGATGTAGCCAAAACAATTCATGCTCATCCTACTGTATCGGAGATATATATGGAGGCTGGTTTTGAAGCCTTTGATAAAGCAATTCACAAATAATGTATAATGCATAATTCATAATGCAATGTCGTTAAGTTAAGAATTTGAACGCGGATAAAACGGATACAAATAACGCGGATTATCGCAGATTTTATGTTTTTATCCGTGTTTTAAAATCCGTTATCCGCGTGCCATTTTTTTTCATTTGCTTAAGTAAACGACATTGATTCATAATGCATAATTTAATGACAGTTTTATTTTAATATCAAACCAACGCTTGTGCACCTCATCAGTTTAAGACATCAATGTATCAAATTAAATTCTCATGTATAACTCTTTTGATTACAACCTTCCGGATTTTGAATTACTAAAAAAAGAGTCTAATCAATATATGATCTGGATTCCGGATAAGGTATATATTGTGCTGGGAGCCTCCAACAACCCGAACGACTCATTGATTCTCGAAAATGTTATCCAGGATAATGTCACCGTACTGAAAAGGCCATCCGGCGGACAGACCGTTGTGCTGACGCCGGATAATATCATGATTTCAGCTGTATTTGTAGACCGGAATAAAATTCATCCCCACGAAGTCTTTCAGCATATCAATAAGCTGATTATTTCAGCCATCGAAAATATGGGTATTCACAATTTATCCCTGATGGGCATTTCCGACATTGCAATCCTGGGACGAAAGATCCTGGGATCGGCCATATACCGGAATAAGAATACGCTCTTATACCACGCTGTACTCAATATTGGCGAACCGGCTGCTACTTTCGAGCGATACCTGAAGCATCCGGTACGGGAGCCCGAATACAGGCACGGCCGATCGCATAGTGATTTTGTTACCTCACTCAAAGAAAATGGATATACC
Source organism: Bacteroidota bacterium (assembly GCA_030706465.1). GTDB lineage: Bacteria > Bacteroidota > Bacteroidia > Bacteroidales > Paludibacteraceae > Paludibacter. The sequence continues at coordinate 1,757 of JAUZOM010000076.1, forward strand.
CAAAGTGCCCATCATATGGAAAACATGTTGTCTATATCTTTTGAACGACTGTTCAGCCTATGAAATTAAGCACACAATTAAACGGGAATACGCTATCGCTTCTACCCTATTCTGATATCAAATACTTCCTGGATTCAAGGGTAAATCAATATAATTGCACTGACTTCATACACTCCGACCCTATCCAGATTCCTCACCGTTTTTCGCAGAAAGAAGATATTGAAATTGCGGCATTTCTTAGCGCAACCATCGCCTGGGGGCAACGGAAAAGTATTATCAACAACGCCAACAGACTCATGGAATTAATGGATAACTCACCCTACGAGTTTATAATGGAGAGTATTACACCTGATATTGATAGTGCAACTTTAAGTTCTGCTATCAGTGATCCAACAACCGTTGTATCACCGGAATGGGAAGCTATCAGACATTTCGTCCACCGGACTTTCAATGGTGATGATTGCCTGTACTTCCTCCAATCAATCCGGAATATTTATCTCCATCACCACGGGCTGGAGGATGTTTTTACTACTGGATATCATACTGAAGGAAGCATTTACGGAGCTTTAAAACATTTCCGTCGCGTATTTTTATCCCTGCCGCATGCTCAACGGGTTCAGAAACATATTTCCGATGTTACGTCCAACTCGAGTGCCAAACGACTGAATATGTTCCTTCGTTGGATGGTACGTACCGATGAGCATGAGGTTGATTTTGGTTTGTGGAAAAACATTCCTGCTTCTGCGTTAATGCTTCCGCTCGATGTACATACCGGTAATGTGGGCCGTGGGTTAGGACTACTCCAGCGGAGGCAAAATGACTGGAAAGCAGTGGAAGAAATCACTTCCGTCCTTCGTACCTTTGATCCCTCCGATCCGATCAAATATGATTTTGCCCTTTTTGGAATCGGGGCATTCGAAGGGAAAGAGGTATTCATTTAGTAACTGTCTAAACATCAAAAAAATTAGGCCATGTAATAATAGGTAGAACAAGTATTTTAGTCAATTGTAATGTAGCTTTTTATTACACAAGATACTTCAATAAGCTATACAAACTGTCACAAATATTTATCGGGGAAAAAATCCCGAATAGAGCAATCCATCACTTTTGCTATCTCATTTAATATAGAAAGATTATACTTCGCACGCTGGTGTGGATTTTCAACGGCTCCAATAAAACCTCTTGAAACATCAATTCTATCAGCTAGTTCGGCCTGAGAGATGCCTCGCTGTTGCCTTATTTCTCTCACTTTATCGATAACAAATTGTTCTATATTTCTTTCCACACACACAAGATCTTAATATAAACAAACATTGTTGTCCGCTAAAAGCGGATTTTAATTTTAGTGTCTCGATAGATAAAGGATTTGAAACCCAATTTTTATGTTTTCCCAAAAGTAAGCTCCTCCAATAGAAATTGAGTCCTATGAGGATTGTTGTATTGTAATTGTTTCCCTCTTTCCCACGGTGATTTGATTCATTCATAATTTTTCAGGCTCTTGAAAGAAAGCATACTCAACGACAGATGTTAATGATATATAAATAGCTGTACCTTAGTTTCAAATACATTACAAATTTGTATAGCTAATTAAGTACGTTTCTTTCCAATAACCTTCGAACATCGTTACTAATTAAAATTTTCAAAGTTAGGTCAATATTCCTAGATAAATTCTAATCGTTTCTTGACAAATATCAAGAAGTGCTTTAACCAACTTCCATCAAATTTTCACCTAACATTCTGCAATATGATCAAGCAAAACAAATAAACTAAGTTGTTTTTATACAAATAATCATTGTTGTCCGCTAAAAGCCGAATTAAGTTTTGTATTCCGTTAAATAACGGGTTTGAAGCCTTATTTTATGTATTCTCAAAAGTAAGTCCGTCCAATGGGAATAGCTTTCTTTGAGTTGTAATCGTTCCATTCTTCAACTACATTGATTGCATTTCTACACTATTTCTAAGGGTCCTCAAAGAATGCACATACATTGATCTAGCTTATTAATTGGTGTCTGATAATCCTCATCAGCTTTGAAAATACCCATTGTTTCTTGACTTTATTCTGGGAATGATCAACGAATAGTTGGCTTTCGTTGCAACTCCTATTTGTAATGATAATGATATTCTGATTATCTCTCAAAAAGGATCCCAACGGGAAAATCTGGCTTTAACTATTTAAGGAAGAACTATATTTGCCATTTTCTCGTATAGATCATTGCTATTTCTTATACCGCAAATCAATGTTTATTGACTATGAATTCAAACACTCGCCTGCTTTGATCATCCCTGTAAGTTGGATCTAAAATTCATGGGGAAGGTGAACACTGGCATCCGATGTCGTTGAACCACATAGTCCAGACCCTAATAAGAGAACTTGTTGGCATTAGAAAGAAGAGCCAAACCGGGACTCGGGATTGAATGATAGTCTTCAAAAACGGTAAATAACATAACAATTTTGTGCTCGTGGCTCGTAAATCACTGCTCACCTTTACCTGCTTCTAACTCTTTAGAAGCCTTTTTGACTGCTCATTTGTTTAAAATATTTAAAGATCGACTGTCTGTTAAAGCCTGTCTTCTTACTCATAATTCTAAATTTGCGCTGCAATACAAAGTTAGTTCATTAGAGCGAATTTCTTCGGAGAATCTCTCTTCTTCTTTTTCATATCTTGATATATTTACCGGAAAAACAATGTGCTACACAAAGGAAAAATAATTTAAATAATATTTTACATATACATGTATATGTGTTATCTTTGCGAATGAAATAACATAATTACATTAGATATTATATCATTTAGATTGCTATAGCGTTAGCATTCATTATAATTTTGAAATTATGTAGTCCCAGGCAATAAGCATGACCGAATCTTCAAAGCGCATTTTGTAGCATCGAAACCTGTCTTTTACAATTCGGCAACGTTTTACGCCTCCAATTGCATGTTCAACGATGACTCTTGAGGATGATATCTTTTTATTTTCCTTTTTCTGTTCATCGCTTAATTCTTTTCCTTTTGGTTTCTTTATTGGCATTAAGACATTGACGTTTTCAGGCAAGTGCCCTTGAAACCCAGTATCCTGCCACAGATTAATCCCAACATGTGGACGTTCCGTTCCATCTAAAAGAACATCGGTGAAAGATTTTAATTGTTCTTTCAAGCAATACACGTTGCGTTCAGGAAGTTCACCTATCTGTTTCATAGTGGCTAAAAGAACTCTCGACAACAAATGAATGAACTTATTTGCTTTGGGTTGTGTCATTCCAAAATAAGCTACGTGATATTATTGTAATGGATTTGTTTTCAGATAAACCAGAATAAACAACAATATGTCTGCCGTGGTGAGCAATTGTCTGCAAACACCAATACGAACCTAACGAATAAGAGGATAACCATCAATGGTATAATGTGTTATATAATTATCCCAATCTTCTGAGAAAAAGGATAATAATACATCAAAGTTTTTAATGTCGAAACCCGTTAAACTCAAAAACTGAACGCTATTTTTCTTTAATGCTCTATATCTCATAATATCATTAACGGAGACTTATTTGCAATATTGTTTATAAATCAATCCTTTAATAATCTAAATGATATAATCTCTATTGATTCTGAATAGAAAATAATTATTTAAAATCACATATAGCCTGGTAAGTAGATTTTATATTTTTTCATGGCCGACAAGACCTTCTAACTTATTAAAGTTCAATGCAAAAAATGCCCTGAGAACTTAGTATCAATACGTATAACAAAAACGACCTATACAAGTATATAAAAACACATATTTATACAATCCATTTCCTGTTTGTTCATATTCCAGCATAAAAAAGTACAAAGTTATGGAATACACTTATGAGATCGTTAATGACGATAGAATTATTAAAGTTAAAGCTTCCGGCGAGATTACACCTAAAGAGGCAGCTATTATGGGTAAAAATATCCGAATTAAAGCTAAAGAGTTGAGCTATAAAATCCTTTTTGATTTGAGACAAGCAGAAAATAAAGTTTCTATTTCTGAGGCTTATTTTTGGTTTGCAGATCATTACGACAAGATTGATATCAAATTACGGTATATTCCCACTGCACATGTAACTCACGAAGAAGACAAATCTTTTTTTAAGTTTTTCGAGACAACCTGTTTTAACAAATGTATCAAAGTAAGAATGTTTATGGAACAGGAAGAAGCATTAAATTGGCTAAGGCCACAGTAACCCACAAAAGTATAATTCATAAAAAATAACTTACGCTCTGAATGAAAAAAACAAAAAAAATTATTGCCTATTTGCAGCAGGACAAGTACTATATTCAACATACGTTAGTTCTACTTCTAAGCCTGCGAAGCACAAGTTTTACATAGGTACACATAATCTGTCAATCATCGAAAACGGAAATGAAACAGAAACAGAAACATTTTATCTGACAAATTGAACTTAAAATAGAAAAACCGGCTGAACTTTTATCGTTAAAGTTCAGCCGGTTTTATTTAGGTTTTGATAATCAAATAATTACATTATTACATTAAAATTCAAATTTCAACGATGCACCCAGTTGCATTGGATTTCCCTGTTGAAAGAATTGACTACCTGAAGAATTGAAATAGAAAGCATTGTACTTTGTATTGAACAGGTTTTTAGCCCAGAGTTCTACTCCCAGTCCACCTTTGCTTACGGCGACTTTGGCATTGACCACTGAATAAAAGTCCTGTGAAATGTCATTTGCTTCCGTCCAGTAGATTTTACCTACACCGGTATATTGTACGGTAGCCATTAACCGGTCGATGAAAGCATTTTTAAATATATGTTCGTAACTGGCACTTGCGCTAAGGGTATTTTGCGGAGCATAAGGTACATGGTTTCCATTATAATCAACCTTCGTATTCACTTTTTTATGGGTTGTAGGATCAGTGATTTGAACAGAGTCGGTATAAGTCGTGAAGGTTGCATTGGCATATCCGTAGTTTAACCCGGCATTGAACCCGGCTCCCAGATTAGCATCAGCCGATACTTCCACTCCTTTACTGGTTGCTGCCCCTGCATTCGATATCTTACGTCCCAGTCCATTGGGAACAAACTGTGTTAACTGTAAATTGTCCAGATTTATATAGAATAAAGAGACTGCCGTCTTTAAACGATCATTAAACGACAGGCATTGTCCGCCCAGTTCGTAATTCCAGCTATATTCCGGTTTGTACGAGATAGAATTTAAAACAGCCTCTTTTTGTGTTGCAGCGGGGTTAGTGATCCCTTTATCCACCAGGTCGGCGAACATTTGAACATTGTAGCCAGCGGCTTTATAACCTCGCGAAACATTGGCATATACAAACTGACGGGTGCTCCATTCGTATTTCAAGGCTATTTTGGGCAATAATTCAGAAAAATGAACAGACAAATTATCTTTTAATGTATCGGCAAATAAGAAGGTAGCTGGTCCCATTGCTATATTCATGGTACTTCCCGTATTGTAATCCAAGTCAATCTTTTCATAATCCACCCGTAAACCGGCAGTAAGCGAAAGGCCATTGACAAAAAGGTTATTATAAGTCGATTGATGGAAAAGTGCACCACCTGTAGTTTCCGTATTATACAGTCCGGGAGTTGCCAGGATCGGATCGGTGATAGTCATTCCCATGGATGTGAATGTCGGTTGGAGCATATATTTAATGGCATCGCTTTCCATATTAAAGGGGGCATTCATATCCAGATGCTGTATAAATCCGGTTGCTCCGAAGCTCCACTGATAATGACTATTCGAATTCGATTTCAGGATAAGTTCTTCGTTAAATGCATTTTGCTTTTGTGCTTGTCCCAACGAAAAGAAAGACATAGGTGTAAAGTCATTATCCATTTTCATATCATCTTTAAAGTATTGATGTGAAGTGATGGAACTCAATATCCAGTTGTTAGTTTTATACTGTAAAAACAAACTGTTGTTAAGCATATTGCGATTATAGGTACTTGGATCGTTGAATTCGGGTTGAGCTGTTTTTCCTGTAACCGGGTCATATGCACCGTAAGGGAATGCATTCTGATCTATATGATCGAAATTAGCAGTATATTGTGCTTTGAAATCAGGGGTTATATTCCATTCGAGTTTAATGCGCCCCCCGGCAGAAGTTTGTTTATCGGCTGATTTATTGGTGAATTTATTGGTAAAGAAACCATCATCATGATTGTAATATCCGCTTACAGCATATCCGAAATTATCGGTTATCTTGCCATAATGAGCCAGTTTTCCATTTATTAAACCGTAATTTCCCAAGCTAAGCGACAACTTTGTCCCCTGATAATTTAATGGCGAAAGTGTGTAGATATTAATGATTCCGCTCTCGGCGTTTCGTCCGTAAAGCGTCCCTTGCGCACCTCGCAGCACTTCTATTTGTTTGATGTCGTAGAAATCGAAATCAAAGGTCGATTTATCAAAATAGGGAACATTATCCACGTACAACGCAACAGATTGCCCGCTATTGCGTGATCCGATACCCCGGATATACGATGTCGTCGACATAGCCGAACCGTAATCGGGGATAAAGAAGTTAGGAACAATACCGCTTATGTCGCGGATATTATTGATTTGAGCGGCATTAAGTTGTTTTGAGGTTAATGTTGTAGACGAAACCGGTGTCTGTTGTGGTGATGTTTCTTTCAATGAGTTGACTACAACTTCATTCAGTTTGACAATATGGGTACTGTCTGCCGGACCTTGTGCCATTGCAATCAGGCAAAGCATAGAAAATAAAGATAAGACAAATTGTTTTTTCATTTTTCTTTCAGTTAGAATAATAAATACGATTAAAGTCCGTGCCGGAAGAAAAGGCACGAATAGCATACCGATAACAAACAGTTATTCAGATATTAATTGATTTAATTATAAGAAAAATAATGGTGGTGGGCGTGAAAAATCGACATAGCTAAGTCCATCGGAAGTAGAAAAAGTCGATTCGTATGTAAGTGGGATTGTCTTTTTTACAAAGATGGAAACGGATTGTTTGACATCAGGCACCAATTCCGCATAAGTCTGAAAATCACTGTAAGCAGTTTGGTAGGCATAAACCTGTTGGCGTTCGGTGGTTGAAACCTGCATTACTACAGGGTTTTGTTCTGCAACAGAATCCTGAGATTTTATCCCGGGGGTAAATAAACAGAAGAGATAGCCTATCACCATGAGCAACTCAGGGATAAATGAAGCTATAAGCCCGTTCTGAAACATTAACATGGGATGGAGGATTTATGGATAATTATTAATTGGCAACTAATAATTAAAGAGAGCCTCTCATGGGACTCGAACCCGCGACCTATTCATTACGAATGAATTGCTCTACCAACTGAGCTAAAGAGGCATATTCCAGTTAACAGTCATCAGTTAACAGTTATCCGGAATTGCCCGCAAAGATACATTATTTTTGTTATTCATAAAACGTTTTCTAAAATTTATTGGGATTAAAGAATAGAAATTATAGCCTAGCCCATTCCTTTATCTGTTTACCCGCCTTGAACGGGACTTCTAATCAGCGGGATCTTATCGTCTGCTTACCATGCCCCGGGAGAAAGAATTGAGGCGTTTTGATCTTATTTTTCTTTATTTTTCTTTTTTATCCATACCAATCCTGAAATCCGGATCAACGAATACCTGATTCAACGTATCTTCGTTTTCAACATTCCATAAAGAGCAAAAGTAGGATGCATCGAATAACTCCGGCTCAAAAAACGACATACAATTTTTGACCTCTGCTAATTCAACAATTAAAAATTGTACTTTTGTACTTTCAGACAATTAAACAATTCACCAATTACACGATTCAACATTCGAATGTCCGATACCTACAAAACCATATCAAGTTCTACCGAAGGTATTTACAAGGAAAAAGGCAGTAAATTCCTGTCGTTTGCCATTCCGGTTCATTCGGTAGATGAAGTCAAAGAGGTGATAAAAACGTATAAAAAAGAATACTATGATGCCCGGCACGTTTGTTTTGCCTACATGCTTGGTGCCGAACGGAAAGAGTGGCGTGCCAATGATGACGGGGAACCTTCGGGGACAGCCGGCCGGCCAATACTCGGCCAAATCAATTCAAAAGGACTCACCGATATACTGGTACTTGTTGTCCGGTATTTTGGAGGTGTTTTGTTAGGAACCGGTGGATTGACTGTTGCTTACAAAGAAGCTGCCGCCGATGCACTTAATCAAGCCGTGGTGATTGAAAAGACTGTGGATGAAACCATCAGCATCAATTTCGATTATGTACTGATGAACGATGTTATGCGTATCATCAAAGATACCAACGCCCGTATCCTAAGCCAACTTTACGGGAATAACTGCGTTATGAACTTGTGCATCCGAAAAGACGACAGCGAATTAATAAGATCCAAATTAGAAAAAGTTGTTGGAGTTCATCTCAGCAGATAAATCACAACTTATTGCAGAATAAGAAATTAATTTATATCTTTGGAACAGAATGATTAACCGAAAAAATGAGCGTTATGAATCCAATCATACAATATCTTATTGTTCAGAACATTGTAAAGCGCAAGCATCGCAAGAGAGAAAATGAAATTACAGTCGAAGAATTTGACCATGAAATGAATGAGATCAAGGTTGAACTATCGCATTCAGGCCGGGATATTATTTTTATTCTTTTGGGGGTACTTTCTGCCAGCTTTGGATTAAAAAGTTTTTTACTGCCGAATTCTTTTATTGATGGAGGTATTACAGGAATATCGCTTATTGTTGCCGAACTGACAAAAATGCCCTTGCCCTATCTTTTGGTGGCCATTAATATCCCATTTATTATACTTGCCTTTTCAACAGTGAATAAACGGTTCGCTGTGAAAAGTTTTACGGCTATCATTGCATTGGCGGTTTTTATTCACTACCTTCCTTTTACATCAGTAACAAACGATAAATTACTAATTGCTGTTTTTGGTGGTTTCTTTTTGGGATTGGGTATCGGATTGGCCATTCGGGGAGGTTCTGTTATTGATGGAACCGAAGTGTTGGCTGTATATGTCAGCCGGGAAACATCACTGACCATAGGTGATATAATCATGATTTTAAACATCTTGATTTTCTCTGTGGCAGCCTATGTCTTTTCGGTTGAAATTGCCCTGTACGCTATCCTAACTTACCTGGCGGCATCGAAAACAGTCGATTTTGTGGTCTCGGGTATTGAAGAATATATCGGAGTTACCATAATCTCGGAGAAAAACGAAGAGATCCGCTTAGCAATTATTGAAAAATTGGGTAGAGGTTGCACCCTATATTCTGGGAAGAAAGGTTTTGCAAAAAGAGGTGTCCCCCTGAGAAATACCAATATCATCTACACCTTGGTAACCCGGTTGGAGTTATCAAAACTGGAGACTGAAATTGATAAGATTGATAATGATGCATTTGTTATTATGCATAGTGTGAAAGATGCGAAAGGCGGAATGATAAAGAAAAGGCCGTTGTCAAAATAAACATCCTGATTACAGGTTAATTTTAAAAGATACGAATAAATCCATAGATTTTTATTTTATTATTGCAATAAAACGACTATCTTTGCAGTCAGAAATGAGAACGAGAAACTTTAAATATTTTTTCGAACAAAGCAACTCACAGCAAACTTGTTGCGTTGAGAAGTTGCCCCTGAGAAACTCAAGAAAACCAATATAAATCGATGTATGATTTGTGTTGGTTTTTTTGTTAAAGAACCCCTATATCCCCTAAAGGGGACTTTGAGGTAGAGAAGTTCAGGTAGTTAATAAAAAGTCAAAAAGTAACAATTACTAATTTTACAATACAAACTAATAAAAAATCCCCTTTAGGGGTTTGGGGTTTATGAGCAACAACAGTTTAGTATCGATTGCCGATTACAGTAAAGAAGAAATTCTTGCCATTCTCGATTCGGCAGCAGGATTTGAAGCGAATCCAAACCAGAAAACGTTGGAAGGAAAAGTGATTGCCACCCTGTTTTTTGAACCATCAACCCGGACACGCCTGAGCTTTGAAACAGCTGTAATCCGGTTAGGCGGTAAAATTATCGGTTTTTCGGATGCAGCCACCAGTAGTTCATCGAAAGGGGAAACGCTGAATGATACCATTCACATGGTAAGTTGTTATGCCGATGCCATTGTAATGCGTCACCCGCTCGAAGGAGCCGCGCGCTATGCAGCCGAAGTATCACCGGTTCCCATTGTCAATGCCGGCGATGGAGCCAACCAGCATCCTTCACAAACATTACTTGACTTATATTCGATTCTCAAAACGCAGGGAACGCTCGAAAATATGAATATCTGCGTGGTGGGAGATTTAAAGTATGGCAGGACCGTGCATTCGCTTATTATGGCTATGTCGCATTTCCATCCCACCTTCAAATTCATTGCGCCGAATGAATTGAGAATCCCGGACGAATACAAGGTTTTTTGTAACCGGAATAATATACCCTTTACCGAAGTCAGTGAACTAAATGATAATTTCAATGATGCAGATATCCTGTACATGACCCGGGTCCAAAAAGAACGTTTTCAGGATTTAATGGAATACGAACAGGTGAAAAATGTATATACTCTCAAAAATGCAATGCTTGAGAATACAAAACCAAACTTACGCATACTTCACCCACTGCCCCGTGTCAACGAAATAGACCCGGATGTAGATGATAATGAAAAAGCTTATTACTTCCGGCAGGCTCAAAACGGATTATACGTCCGGCAGGCTATTGTCAGCAAGGTTGTGAACCAGAAGTAAGAGGCAAGAGGTAAGGAGTAAGTAAAAAGAGAATCAGAATTCGTGTAATTTGTAATTTATGGAAAAGAAATTAAAAGTAGCCGCTCTTTGTAACGGTACAGTTATCGATCATATTCCTTCGGATAAATTATTCAAAGTAGTATCTATCTTACATCTGGAGAGCAGCCTGAACCAAATCACCCTGGCCAATAACCTAGAAAGTGCGAAAATAGGTTCAAAGGGACTTATAAAGATTTCGGACCGGGCATTTGCCGAAGATGAAACCAATAAAATAGCATTGATAGCCCCAAACGCCAAGATTAACATTATACGGGATTATCTGGTCGTTGAAAAACGTCCGTTGAGTTTGCCGGCGGAAATCCGGGAAATAGTACAGTGTGCCAATCCAAATTGCATAACGAACCATCAACCGGTAACTACCCGTTTCCATGTATTGAATAATGATGGAGATATTATGTTGAAATGCCATTATTGTGAACGGGAAGTGAAGCGGGATGATGTGAAGATAAAATAGGAATGAGGAATAAGAGATGAGGAATGAAAAAATGGACAACAATAAAGATACAAGTAATTCGCAATCAATTAATAATAACAACGACCTGGACAAAAGTCACGTTTCATGGAAACCGGGAACGATGATTTATCCGTTGCCGGCTGTATTAATTTCGTGCGGAAATAATGAGACAGAATACAATTTGCTTACTGTTAGTTGGGTCGGCACAATCTGTACCAATCCACCCATGTGTTATATTTCTATTCGTCCCGAGCGCCACTCATACGAAATAATAAAAGAAAATCGTGAATTCGTTATCAACCTGACTAATGAAGATATGGCTTATGCTACCGATTGGTGTGGGGTTAAGAGTGGAAAAGACTTTAATAAATTTACAGAAATGAAGCTGACCCCAGCAAAATCGGAACTTATTAGTGTACCTATTATCAAAGAATCGCCGTTGAGTATTGAATGCCGGGTAAAGGAAATAGTAAAACTGGGGTCACACGATATGTTTATTGCCGACGTAGTGAATGTACAAGCTGACAGTCGTTATATAAACCTGAAGACAGGAGAATTCAAACTCTCCGAAGCTAACCTGATTGCATATTCCCATGGCCATTATTACAAACTGGGAGAAGAAATCGGTAAATTTGGCTGGAGTGTGAAGAAAAAGAAATAGACAGACCCCAAGCCCCTAAAGGGGAGTAAGGATCTGATTTTATCAAAATACAGTTAGACAAAACATACAAAATGCCCCTTTAGGGGTTAGGGGTTATGAAACACGAAATAGACCTTACAACATGGAAACGCAGGGAGCATTTCGAAGTGTTTAAAAACTTCGACGAGCCGTTGTTTGGGATTACGGTTAAAGTTGAATGTTCGGCAGCTTATAAAAAAGCCAAAGAATCAGGATATTCGTTTTCGAACTATTATTTATATTTGTCGTTGAAAGCCGCGAATGAAATTGAAGAATTCCGCTACCGTATCGAGAATAATAAAGTATATTGCTACGATAGCGTAGGTGCAGGTCCAACTATCTTCCGTGAAGACGAAACATACGGATGCGGTTACATGCCATATAACGAAAATATTAGTGAATTCATGAAACAAGCGGCTGGTGAAGTAGAACGTGTAAAAGCCGAACGTGGGTTGAAGTTCCCGTATGCAGGGGAAGACAATATTCATTATTCTACGCTTCCATGGGCCGATTTTACGGCTGTTAACCACGCACGGAGATTGGATATCGGACGAAGCATTCCCAAAATAACATTCGGAAAAATCACCCGGGATGGTGATAATAGGTGGTTGCCGGTAGATATACATGCCAATCATGCCGTTATGGATGGATTCCATGTGGGAAAATTTATCGAACGATTTCAGGAACTGCTGAATCAGAGGTAAGAAAGTAAGGGGTAAGAGGTAAGAGATAAGTGAGAAATAAACAAAATTGAATATAATTCGTCTATCGGCTATGGAATTGTGACTGTAGACTTTAGACCTTAGACAAAACAAACAAAATGAAAAGAGACCAAGTTATTTTTGACATCATTGCACGTGAAAAACAACGTCAGCTGAAAGGAATTGAATTGATTGCTTCCGAGAACTTTGTGAGTGACCAGGTAATGGAAGCCATGGGTTCCGTGTTGACAAACAAATATGCAGAAGGCTACCCTGGAAAACGCTACTATGGCGGTTGCGAAGTAGTGGATGAAAGTGAACAAATTGCAATTGACCGACTAAAAGAAATTTTCGGTGCAGAATGGGCAAATGTACAACCTCACTCAGGAGCACAAGCCAATGCAGCTGTATTCTTAGCTTGTTTGAATGCCGGTGATAAATTCATGGGATTGAACCTGTCGCACGGCGGTCACTTATCGCACGGTTCGCTGGTCAACAGCTCAGGTATTCTGTACAAACCTTGCGAATACAATCTAAAAGAAGAAACCGGACGTGTTGATTATGATCAAATGGAAGAGATCGCTATCCGTGAACAACCGAAATTGATCGTGGGCGGTGGTTCTGCTTATTCCCGCGAATGGGATTATAAACGCATGCGCGAAATAGCCGATAAAGTTGGAGCTTTGTTGATGATCGATATGGCGCACCCGGCCGGTTTAATTGCAGCCGGTTTGTTGGACAATCCATTAAAATGGGCTCATATCGTGACATCTACCACGCATAAAACATTACGTGGTCCACGTGGGGGTATTATTTTAATGGGAAAAGATTTTCCAAACCCATGGGGAAAAACAACGCCAAAAGGTGAAATAAAAATGATGTCTGCCCTACTCGACTCAGCAGTTTTCCCCGGTATTCAGGGAGGTCCGCTGGAACACGTGATTGCAGCAAAGGCAGTTGCATTTGGCGAGTGTCTGCAACCTGAGTATAAAGAATATCAGAAACAAGTGAAGAAGAATGCATCCGCTTTGGCAAATGCATTGATTGCACGCGGTTTTACCATTGTTTCAGGCGGGACAGACAATCACTCGATGTTAGTTGATTTACGTTCCAAATTTCCTGATTTGACAGGTAAAGTGGCTGAAAAGGCACTTGTAATGGCTGATATTACCGCAAATAAAAACATGGTACCTTTCGACAGCCGTTCAGCATTCCAAACTTCCGGTATTCGTCTTGGAACTCCTGCTATTACCACCCGTGGAGCAAAAGAAGATTTAATGCTTGAAATAGCCGAAATGATTGAAACCGTACTATCAAATGTTGAAAACGAAGCTGTGATCAAATCCGTAAAAGAACGGGTAAATAAGACCATGGAAAAATTCCCGCTGTTTGCGCAATAAATAAGGAATGAGAGATGAGGAATGAGAGATGAGGTGATTTATAGTTAGAACTGCTTAAATTAAAATCATTATGGAAGAAATAATTGATTATAATTTGAAATATTCTTTGAGAACCAAAAAGTTTGCAGTAAGCATTATTAAACTGTATGCAAACCATTGCAAGAAAACCGAAGAATTACGAGTTATTGGGAAACAGTTCTTACGTTCAGGAACTTCAGTTGCGGCAAATTTTCGTGCATATATTCGAGGGAGATCAGTCGCAGAGCGATATTCTAAAATATGTATTGTAGTAGAAGAAGTTGATGAAACTCTTTTCTGGTTTGAGCTTATGGAAGAATCAGATCTAATTGACAATTCTATACTTGCTCCAATTAAACAAGAATCTTTAGAATTACTGAAGATATTTTCAGTTACAAAATCAAAATTAAAAACTAACTAATACTCATTCCTCATTTCTCATTCCTAAAATCTATGACAGAACATCTCTTTGAACTTTCAGAACATACCGATACAACAGTCTTTTACGGTGTAAATAACGCTAATATCCATTTGTTGAAAAATCTACATCCGAACCTTCGCCTAATGGCTCGTGGACATGTGGTTAAAATTTCAGGAAGCGAGGAAGAAGCAAACCGGTTAATCGAGAACCTCAAAAGGCTGGAACGTTATTGCGTTGACAATAATAGTTTAAGCGAAGACAATATTATCGAGTTAGTGAAAGGAAATGTTCCGAATGAAATAACGTTTGAACATTTAATCCTGCATGGCGTTAATGGTAAATCCATTATGGCTCGTACTGCCAATCAGCAAAAGTTGGTCAAAGATTTTGAAAAAAACGATTTACTATTTGCCATTGGCCCTGCTGGTTCGGGAAAAACCTATACGGCTATTGCATTAGCTGTCCGCTCTTTGAAAAACAGGGAAATAAAAAAAATTATTCTTAGCCGTCCGGCCGTTGAAGCAGGTGAAAAACTTGGTTTTCTGCCGGGTGATATGAAAGAAAAAATAGATCCCTACCTGCAACCCTTGTACGATGCGCTATCGGATATGATTACCCCCTTAAAGCTGAAGGAATATCTTGAAAACGGTACGATTCAGATTGCCCCACTGGCTTTCATGCGTGGACGGACATTGAATGAGGCAGTGGTTATCCTGGACGAGGCACAGAACAGCACTACGGCACAAATCAAAATGTTTTTAACCCGTATGGGAATGAGTGCTAAAATGATTGTTACAGGTGATATCACACAAATCGACTTACCACTTTCGCAAAAATCCGGATTAATTGATGCCTTGGAAGTTCTTCAGAATATAAAAGGTATTGCGAGGGTGGATTTTGATGTAAAAGACATTGTCCGACATAAACTGGTTCAACGCATTGTGGAAGCATATGAAAAAAGGGCTAAAAAACAATCACCGACCCTTAAAGTGGTGAAAGAGGAGGAGAAACAAGAAGTTTTGATTCTAAAGAAATAGTTTGTCACTGGTAAAAGATTGGTTTGAGGTATTTTGTTGTATTAATCGCATGGATCTAAATCAATAACTCACAAATCGTCTGAAGCCTATTCAAACAAATTGTGTAATCTAAAAGAAAATGACATCCAATACATTTAAAGTGCAAAAATAATCATATTAGATGGAACTTTACACATACATAATGGAACTTAGAGGAGGTACTTATGTTGCGCAAGTTGAAGCCAATAACATAAGTGATTCTGTATTTAAATGGATTGAACAAATTGAGCGTGAAGTTGGCGAAATTAAATATATTGGCAATAGAACAATCTCGGAATTAAAGCAAATGTTTCTAATAAATTTAATTGATGAGCCGATTAAATTAAATCGAGTATCTAATGTTTGGTATCTCGGAATATATTGTAAAGTTGGAAAAATGCTTATTAACATCGTAAATACAAAACAAATTTAGACAGAAATAAATAATAATAAATATGAACGCATTAACTCAAACTGATTTCCATTTTGATGGACAGAAAAATGTGTACCACGGCAAAGTACGTGATGTGTACACGGTAAAAAATGATTTGCTGGTTATGATCGCCACCGATCGTATTTCGGCATTCGACGTAGTTTTGCCCAAAGGAATTCCATATAAAGGGCAAATGCTGAATCAGATTGCAGCCAAGTTTCTGGATGCGACAGCAGATATTGTACCAAACTGGAAGCTGGCATGTCCTGATCCAATGGTAACGGTAGGATTACGTTGTCAGGGTTACCCCGTAGAAATGATTGTGCGCGGTTATCTCTGCGGTAGTGCATGGAGAACCTATAAGAGTGGCGTACGTGAAATTTGCGGCGTAAAAATACCTGATGGTATGCGCGAAAACCAACGCTTCCCAACGCCAATCATCACTCCTTCCACCAAAGCTGAACAAGGACTGCATGACGAAGACATTTCGAAAGAAGAAATTCTGAAACAAGGATTGGTTTCGAAAGAAGAATATGACATGCTTGAAAAATACACCATGGCATTATTCCTTCGTGGCACTGAGATGGCAGCTGCACGTGGATTAATACTCGTTGATACAAAATACGAATTCGGTAGTCGTGACGGCAAGATCTACCTGATTGACGAAATTCATACCCCCGACTCTTCCCGTTACTTCTATGCTGAAGGTTATGAA
>JAUZOM010000077.1 GCA_030706465.1 Bacteroidota bacterium
AAAAAGATTTTATCATTAGACGAATATGAAATTCTAATTAAATATCCAGAATGTTTAAGCCGACACATGAGAGATTTATGTGAAACCGCATTCTTTTTAAAAATAGATGAAAAACAAACAAATGCCAGCCACTAACACACACCTATGGTCATTGGCTGGCTGACGTACAATTGGTAGTTTTTGCCAGGTTGGGCGTAGATTGTTGGTCTTGGGTTTTGCGAAGTGTCTTTCGATTCATCAAAGCAAAAGGAAAGCGCTGCTTTCTATATTGATTCAGGACAGGAAAGTTTGAGAACTTCCTTTTAGCAACGGCTGAGTGAAGACGCTCAGCCGAACAACGGGCAGGCAACGAAGGTTTGTACTTATAAAAATAATCGTAGCCTGATAAAACCCCACCAAACAGAACCTTATTTTAGTATCTGAATATTTGTTTTATAACGGATTGCGTATGTTGTTATATCGAACTCACGTTAATTTAATAAATTTCATTGACTTTGTTTTATTCATCAACAAAGTATAAACCCCACTTGGAAAATTCGCCACAGATATTTCTTGTTCTGTCATTGGCTGTGTACTCATCGCACTTCTGACAAGACTTCCGTTAGAGTTATAAATATCTACACTTGATATCCCATCGAGATAGTGAATAATAATATGATCGTTTAAAACCGTAATTTTGATATTCGACTTAGATATTTCATTCATTGCGGTCGGATCCGAATTCACAGCTAAAGTTACAGAACTTTGTTGTAAAGAAGGTAGATCCACTGAAAACTCATCGGCAAAAAGCAGATCGTTAGTATTTTGGGACAGTTTAACACTCACCTGATAGATTCCACTTGTTTCAGCAACAAGTGTTGGATCAGTCTTTCCAACCAGAAGGGAGCCATTTAGATACCACTGATAGGCAGCATAATTATTTGGATTAACACTTTGTGCTATCCCAATAATGGGTTTTTTTGTTTTAAGGATATCAGCTACATGAGTCGCAAATATTTGTGCTCCGGCAGCATTCGGATGAACACCATCTGGAAAATAACTGCTCATATTGAGAGTTGCACTATAGGTATCGATAACAGGTATTCTTCTTTCGGTTGAAATTTCTTTTAAGATAGGTATTATGCCATTAATAATGGTACTATCATTAATATTGTATATTGCCGAATAGGCTTTTGCTGAGGTTAAAATATAAAATTTAGGATGTGAAACAATTTTACTGAAAGAATCAATTAATGCAAGATAATCCTTTTTAAAATTGGCAGCGTTCCACTGGTAGGTTTTCGAATCATTAGTTCCCAAACCTATTAAGATTTCATCCGGATTGAGTTTTATCGTAGCGCCATATTGATGTTGATTCCACCATGGGCTATCACCAGTTTTCATCATGGTGGTACCGGACACACCCATATTTTCAGTATAATAGCCTGCGCCAAGTAATGTTCTCAACTGAATAGGCCATGATTCGAGGTACGCCTTCTGTAAACCCGCACCTGCAGTAATACTATTACCCACACAAGCTATCTTCTTATCTGAAATTTCAACCGGTTGGGCACTGCAATAACCAAATGATACTACAGGCATGATTACATTTTCCTTGTTGACAATGGCAAGTCGGTTTAAACTGAATTCACATGGTCCAAATACAACTTCAGCTTTATCCCACGTTGTTCCGTTCACAAATATATACTCATAAGGTACTGAATTCTGAGCAACTTTCAAGGTGACAGTGTAAATTCCATTTCCCGTCAGATCTGTCATTTTATCTGCACCCAGGGTCCAGTTGTTGAAAGTTCCGGATACATACACACCTGAAGGTGATACAACCTGATGACTCATATCCACTTGCAAAGTGAGATCTATTTTTGGTGCATTCGTTATTGTAAGCGTGGTCGTTCCGCTAGTTGTCCCATTAGCATTGACAGTAAAATTTATATCCGGGTTATCTGCTGAACCTGCTGTATATTGAAAAATAGTGGTATTAATAGGCTTCCATCCCCAGGACTTTATTCCGGGGTTCCATTTATAATCGCCGGGTGCTAAATCGAAACTGGCTTGCCAGGTTAACGAATCTGCAGTTTTGATCAGTAGTCCATCAGGGCGACCGACTTCTCCATCGTACATAGGATACCACCAGTCACCTGTATAAACAACTGCACCTGCTTTTGTACCTACCCATGCATAAATGTTATTATACATGCGACTCTGATCCGAACCCAAACTTGACTTAAGGGTTGCTGTTTTATCGATCACTCTCAAGGCTACAGGAAATTTGGTTTGCGCATTTAAGCAAATAACAGAAAGAAAAAGAATGAAGAGTAGAATTTGTTTTTTCATGATAAAAGAATTTTATGGATAATGATATTAAAAAAAGATTAACAGTAAGTAAGTCGTTGGAACAATATATTGTCCTGTCTCATTTCTTGAAAAATACGACTAAAACAGCTTTTCTAAATAAGAAAATACGGGTTTTAGTATGGGGGAGTCAGGTTTTATACGGAGCTTTAATATCTAAAAATACGGATTTTAAATTAAGAACCTTATTTTTGTTTTTTTACCCCTTAGTAGTCCCTGATAAGGATGCTAAAAGCCCCAATAAAAGCAACTTTATAAAATGCTGATATTGTGCTAATTAAAATTTAGTTACATAAGAGAAATGTTAATCAAAAAGTTCTAACCCTTATTCATTTGTTTAAATTAAAATAATACGACATTATTTAGCCACTGTTACTTATATTTGAATTTAAAAAACTAGTTAGTGTTATTATAACAATATGTTTTGACTGCAAATATAGATACTATTTTTAATAAGAACAAATAAAACAGTGTTATTTTTACACTAAGAATAAAAATAATTAAATGTATCTTAATATATACTGCTTATATTAAGATAGTTATAACATATAATTTTAAAATTAACAAATTGAATCTTACCCACTTTCTCAAGTAACGGGAATATTGGGTTGGTGAAAAGTGAAAGTGTGACAGAGAGTATATTTTCCTTCCGGTCAACGACTTTTATCCAATACCTCTTTTGCCATTCCAACTCTAAGTCAGAGTACGACCGAAAGTCGCGATCCAACTAACACCCCGGATGGCAAATTACCCCGACAGGAGTACCTCCCGAACGATATAAAATTTTGAAAAAAATCCTCTATTTAATGCTCCTTAAATTTTATTTAATTAAAAAAAGTTATATATCTTTGAAGACGGTACGAAGAACAGGGCTTTCGCTGAAGGTAAAGGGATGACTAATATTGGAATTTACTAATAAACAATTAGTTATACGTTGCACCGATTTCGAGTCCATGTCTATGCTTTGATCCGGGCTATCCGGCGATTAAACCAGGAAGTGGAAAATATCCAAAAGAGAAATAATTATAATTTTATTAAATATGAAAAAAATCTTAGTTTTAGTATTTGTTTTTGTTGGATTCACCCTGCATTCAAGGGCACAAGGAAATTTCGAATTGCACGTTGGAGCATCGGTCCCTACGGGAGATTTTGCCAATGACAACTCCAATTACGGGGGTGGTGCATCAACCGGCCTGAATGTAGGCATCAAGTATTTCTATCCGTTAAAATCACACAAAGGCCTGTCACTGACGCTGGGCGTTGATTACCTGAATAATGGCTTGGGTCAGGAGTCAAAAGATCTATTAAAGCAACAGGCAAAAACTTCCGGCATATCGGATATCCAGATCAACGACCTGGATTATATCAACGTACCGGTACTGGTCGGATTAAATTATAAGGACCCGGTTGGCAAGGCGTTTGCTCTCTTTGGGGATGCAGCCCTGGGAGTTAACTATTCAACCATGACGGACCTGGTACTTAAAGCCACATACGAAAACACCGCCTTCAAATCGACCACAACATTCACTCCTTTAACCCGGATGGCCTATCAAATTGGTGGAGGTGTGATGATCTGTGAGAACTACATTATTGGACTGCATTATAATTCTTTAGGAACCTATTCGTTCAATGGAAAAATGACCGAGGAAGCTTTGGGCTATAAACAAGCGAGTGCTACGTCTTCGAATTTGGAAGTAAAGATAAGCATGCTCACTCTTTCACTTGGAATACGTTTTTGAAATAGTCGGTAGGGAAAACGGCAGCAGAGCATTTCCTCTCTCCCCTCGTTTGTAACGCAGGGCTTAGCAGTATTATTGAAATTGATATGTTTTAGTACTTTGGTATAAACAAATAACCAGTAGCTACTCATTACAAACGAGGGGGAAGAAAAGATTATTGAGTGAAACAGCTACAAACAATTTAAATAGAATCCACATGAAAAGAATTTTGACAATTTTAGCGATTACGCTGGCTTTTGTGTCTACCAATTGTAGTGCAGCGAGAATAAAAAATTTAAACAGGAAACCAAATGAGGCAATTATAATTGCAAAGATTCAAATTAAAAATGGAGAGTCATTTCTAAACAACAAATGGAATTTTCTGCTGAATGAGAGGTTGTTTGCAAAATGGAGTGTATGGCCAGATGACCAAAACTATATTTATATGAAAGTTCCTATTCGAAAAAATTTCATGGCTTTACTGCAATATGACGGTTACAGCAAAAATATTCCGGACAATTATCTGACAATTGATATAAAGGAAAGCAAGATTTATTATATAGGTGACATTGTTATCCATTGGACAATTGATCCCAAAAAAGACAGAGCAAATTTTTCCGGAGGGGCTATCGGAGCAATTGCTGAATCACAAAAGAAAGGGGCCTTTTTAGAAGTGGATGTTATTGACAACTATAACGAGACAACTGCATATTTTAATTCAAAATTCCAAAATTCTGAATTAATTGAGAAAGAACTATTAAAAACGAATAAATAACGACATCTACACAAACGAGGGGAAGAGGAGTTTACAGGGCGCTAAATAAGTCGCACCCTGTTGGGAATAGATTGTCGGTAGTGGGTTTGGTAAAGATGCTCAGCCGAACAATCAGGCAGCACAAACTAAGAGCAACCCCCCAAATACCCAAAGTCTCAGTCGTTACCAACAAGCCGAAAAAAAAAGAAAGAGAAGACAAAGACAGAGCAACGCAACACTCGAAATCAAGAGTGTAAACGCTCGACAATACGGAATTTTTACCTGAAAGATATTTTTGAATGAAATTAAAGAACAATTTTATATCTTTGCAATTAAATGATATTCAAACACGACAAATCAACAAACAATAAAATGCTTTTATAAACCAATCATAAATGAAAGAAATTGAATTCATTGTATATTTAGACAACCAACAATTAAATCGCCTTAGAGTTAGACTTATAACTGAAAATGGAGAGCTAATTGATGTATTGTATCAATACGAATCATTTATCAATAACAATTGGGTTGCGATTGTACGTTATGATTGTACACATGGCTTTTTTCACAGAGATGTATTAATGCCCAATGGCGACAAAGAAAAGAAATCTATCGAAATAGATTCGCTAAAGAATGCTTCAAAGTATGCAGAACAGGATTTAAAAGATAGATGGGAATGGTATAAAGAACGGTATATTAAAAAATTAAATAAAAAGTAAGATGACACATAAAGAAACTATAGAAAGAAATATTGGACTGACATTTGATTTTGTCAATTATCTGATAGAAAATAAAGAAGAGATTGAAAAGTTGCCTGACAACTTCAAACTCGAATTTATTGAAAAAGATTTTTCAAAAATAGAACATAAGCAACTTCAAACAACAACTCCAAACTTGCAGAACAAATATGTGAGAGTAAGAAATAGCTTTGATGTAGCACTTTAATGCTTTAAATTACCTCGTCCACTGTAGTGATAGCGGCATTACATATTGCAAAGCGTTAGCTTTTATTCTTGCCTTAGCGACCTCGACACTTTCAATTAGCATAATAGAATAAGTACGTAAACGCCTGCGCCAAATGGCGTGGGCGTTTACGTATCATTTTTTATACGGCGGTCGAAGGCCTCATGAGTGTGATACGGTTAAAGTACCACGCTTTTTTTATGCCAAAAAATGAAGAAAATAACATAACAGTAGCCGAAAAACTTGAGAGTAGGCAAGAATAAACTCCATAAATTTATGAAAAAACAATTATTTATTCTGACTGTATTGTGTTTAGGATTATTCCCCTGTTGGGCGAAGATTGTCGGTCTTGGGTTTGGTGAAGCGTCTTTGGCTTCGTCAAAGTTAAAAGGAAAGCTCAGCTTTTCGTATTGAATCAGGATATGGAAGGTTTGGAAACTTCCTTTTAGCAACGACTGAGCGAAAACGCTCAGCCGAACAACGGGCAGCACAGACTAAGAGGAACGGGGGATTAATAGTCGGCAGCAAGTTGCTTCCCGTACTGGAAAAACCTGACTTAAAATAAAACAGAGACAGGGCATTTCTATCATTAGACGCTGTCAGGTGCAAGCACGCTGACAGGTCTCCAGCCTAAAACCTGACAGCGTCGAAGACCTGTCAGCGTTAAACAATGTAAAGCGCTTATTGAGAGTGTGCGATTGCCACACGCCTTTTCTTGCTTTGCTACCTGGCAAGGAAGTTAATAGTAGCTTATCTCTCAAATTGGTCTATTCTTTGGCATAACATTTAAATGTATCGGATAATGCGATGGCGATTGAATAATGCCACACGATGGAATCGTGAGGCAGCAAGGGTCTTTCGCTTCGTCAAAGTTAGAAGGAAAGCTCCGCTTTCCATATTGAGTCTGAATAGTAAAGTTTGAAAACTTCCTTTTATCACCGACAGAGCAAAGAGGAATTGTAGTTAGTAAACAGTTCAAGTAACCGCCATACTCAACCTTTGAACTATCCGGTGATTGCAGCAGATTAAACCAAAACTGGAAAGAAAGCAGTTATTTCTCTCCGTTTATAGCATTACAATCCGTCAAAGGAAGGACTAAAAATAAGAAAAAACAAAAACGTTTTTATAAAACAATCCTCTTTAAATTCTTTGCGTCATAGCGTCTTTGCGTATAATTACATGATTTGTTTCATAAGACCTCCATATTCTGCCTGCGGAACCAAAGACTACAAGAAACGCGATATGGAAATCGCGGATCCCGGAATAAGTTTATAACAACACAAAGTTGCTGATTTTATTGCTAATATGTTCTATTGTGCCTATGTGGTTCATTTTGTATCATAAGAGCGTATATTTGTACTGTAAAAAATACAACAACAATGATGATTACAACCAAACTCAATATTCAGGATAAATTACCGCTCACGTGTTCCCGACGTGGAACCTGCTGTCATGGAAACCTGGTGATGCTGAACCCCTGGGAGCTTATGTGCCTGGCCAGGGAGAAAAAAATTACTCCAGGGGAATTTCGTGATCGTTATTGTGAGTTTGGAGGAATTCGGTTACGGTTTGACGGAGAAGCCGGTTGGAGAGGAAAACGGGCTTGCAGCCAGTATATCGGGGGTTTCGGATGCAGCGTTCATTTGGGGCGTCCCCTTGCCTGCCGGTTATTCCCACTTGGCCGTGAGCTGCAAAGTGAAGAGGTTCACTATATGTACCAGGGGGCCGTATTTCCCTGTCTGGAAGGTTGCCCGGAAGTTTCCGGATTGCCTCAGTTGAGTGTAGGCGAATACCTGAAAGGCCAGGAAACCGAACGATTCGAAAAGGCCCAGGATGAATATCTAGACGTCATGCAACAACTGGCAGATATTGCCTTTGAGCTTCTGCTGGATACCGGCTTGGCTGAATCGGGAGATACCGAAACATTGCCCCTGTGGCGGAAAATGGGCAACGAACAGCCTGAGATACTGGCAGATCGCATCGGACACGAATGGATGGATAGCTTGATGATCCCGGAAATTATGGATGAACTGGATGATCCGGTGTCATTTGCCCGGAAACACAGGGATTTACTCCAACTAAAAGCACAGGAAGAATTTGGAGCCTTGCAATCAACCCTGGAAATCCGGAATGCTTGCGTATCCATCATGGGAGTAGCCTTGCATCTGGCCCGAGGTTTAGGGGCAGATCCGGTTATCCTTGCTGAGCATTGGATCGAAACAGCCAAGCATCATGGGGCTGCGGAATAGTATTTGTCCTGATTTGAAGCCCTGCTCTCACGCAATTGTATAGCGTGGAAGATTATGCCGCTGTATTAGTAAAGCCGTCACTTCTTATGGTGCTGAATTATCGTTAGTGACGGCTCACTATGTTTTTTAAGAAATTACCGTCAAAACAGCCTTAACACAGCACCAGTTTGTTTCGATTACCCCTGGATAGCGCAAGTTTAGCAAATTGCAAAACCGTATAATACAAAGAACTGGGATTGCAATTATTTCCTTCGGTTATGACCGTTAGTTCCAGTAATAGACATAAAATTTGTACATTTGAATTAGATTGTATATCCGACACTACGGGTTAAACTGAACAAAGTTCTGATCCATTTGTTTATACGGTCATCCAAAATAAAAACTTTATTGTACTATATTTAATTCAATAATGCCTAATTTTTGAAAGTAAAAAGGTCGAGCAACAAGATTTAAGCAATTGAAATAAAATTATATAGCTACATTTTGCAATTCTAATAAATTAAAGTAATTTTGTAGCTCATTGAATTAAAAAAATGAAAAACTGGCCAAATCTCAATAATCCACCTGTAGTTGTAGCTTTATTTCAGTTGAAATTCAACTCAACAGGTATCAAATTGAATGATTTTCTAAAATATGACACAATCCTGAAGCATAATTTTCCTATTCGAAAGGACAATATTCAGGTTGGCATTGATTTAGGAGGGACTTCAATACCATTAGGTGTGTCAAAAATAACCGGCACTTCTGATGCCAAGATTGGAAGCTATTTATATTGTACTGTGGATCAGAAAATCAAATTAGAAATTTCTGAAGGTACAATAACTTATATAGATGAACGTCCTTATCAAGGCTGGGATAAATTCAAAGACTCTACATTAGGAAGTATATCTTCATTAACTGAAATTTTAAGTAATACTGAAATCAATCGTACCTCAATTCGTTTTATTAATCGCTTCTCATTTGCAAATTTTGATAATCCTCAAGACTACTTTAAAACATTAATTTCAAGTAGTGAAGATAATCAACTTCCATACCCTTTACGGCAATATGGCTTCCGACTATTAATGGATGTTCCTGATACTGATATCTATTCTATTATTAATCAAAATGTAGAAAATGAGCGTACAAATAGTTTTATCTACACATTTGATATTGACGTATTAGATAGACAACACCTTATTTTTGACAAAGAAACTCTTGCTGAAAATATGGAAACTTTGCGTGGCGTTAAGAATGAAATCTTTTTTGGTAATATAACTCAAAAAACTTTAGATTTATGCAATTAGTCCAACTATCAAATAAATTAAAGCCACTCACTCTTGCTGTTGGTTTATTATCTGTTTCGTCAACATTTGCGTATTCTGATATAGACAATTATAGTGGTATCTTAACTATAACTTCAAACAATAGGACTTCAGAGTACATAAAGTCTGTAGATAAAAGTGATGGATCATTTTTTTTTAATAAGTTTAGGTTCCAAAACCATTTGGTAAATTGGCAGAAGAAGACTTTATTTCTATCTTCTACCAAAGCAATTGTTGAGAACGAAGATTTTCAGGCAATTGTAGCAATGGGACATTCAGCTGTTCCCTATATAATTGAAGAAATTGATAATAAACCTTCTACTCTTGTTTGGGCTCTTAATTTAATTTATAATCGTAAAGTTACAAATAATCCAACTGCTACTATTTCAGACGCTTGCAAGTTATGGGTGAAAGAGTTGAAGAAATAAAGCGTATTGTATTCCAAGCATTCCCAAAGCTAGTACAAGACAAAGATTTTAAGGTTACGAGCAATGCTACACCGATCTACAACTGCATAGCTTGGGCATATAACATTGAGAATAGATGGATGTGGCCTAATACAGGTGAGTATTTGTATTTGGATGGTGTACATTATTGGCCTTCAGATAAAATTCTAGACTGTAACGTAGATAATTTTATTGATGCCTTTAAGTTGAAAGGATATGAATGTTGTGAAAATTGTCAGTTTGAGTCAGGATACAGGAAAATAGCTCTCTATGTAAAGCCAGACACTACGGATTGCACTCATGCCGCAAGAGAACTAAGTAATGGCTGCTGGACGAGCAAATTAGATGAATTTAATGACATTCAACATGGTACTCCAGAAGCAATAGAAAATGATGTTTACGGTAAAGTATATTGTTTTATGAAAAAGAAATTTGAATAAGAGCCTTTAGAGGCTCTTATTTTGTATGTATGTCTCGTTATAAAAATAGCATTACAAAGTATTGAGGCCTGCTAAGAAATCATCAGTTAAAAACTATACCGGTTTTGAGTTCAAGCGTCCGCTTAGCTTAAACTCGAACTTCCAGTGAGAAAAGGGTCTCAGTTGCACAACATCCCTAAATAATTGTCAGAAAATGGATTATGCTGATTTATCAGACAAAAATAGATGCTCAGGAATCTGCTAAATTAGCTAATCTGACAGGATCGTGGTTCAGACAGGTTGGCAGGTTTAGCTTCCGCATTCACGTTGTGGGTAATTGTCTGAATCAGAATCCGTCAGTTGACGGATAAGTTTTTTACAGAATTATTAAATTTACAGAACATATTGTTACAATTGTTAGTATATTTGGTAATATGTTAGAAGTTTAGCAAAACCAAAACCTATACCTTTATACGGAATTGTTATTTTGTATTTATTCGAAATGCTCATTCTTTCCTGTAAAAATAGAATTATGAAGAAAACGATCTTGTTACTTATAAGTTTCAGCCTCTTTCTTATTAGCCAGGCACAGGTTTCCAAAACGATTGATGTTCCTACGGCCGGTACGCTCAGCACCCTGCTGACCCCCGATGAAAAAGCCTCCATTACCAACCTGACCGTTACAGGCAATATTGATGCCCGGGATGTAAAATGCCTGCGTAATGAACTGTCTGTGATGACCGTACTGGATCTGAGCGCAGTAACAATCCAGGCATATACCGGAAGAGATGGAACATATCCTGATTCCATCTCGTATCCTGAGAACGAAATACCGGAGTCTTCTTTTTGTATTGGTACTCCTACAGGAGGTTTTCCGCTTAAAGCCATTACTCTACCAAATTCAATGACTTCGATAGGAGCTAATGCTTTTACGAGATGCATTAATCTGACAGAATTTATAACACAACCAACCAATCCAACTTATTCGGTTCTCGACGGAGTTTTATTCAACAAAATCCAGACCGCCCTGATTCAGTATCCTGTCGGGAAACAGGGAGCTTATACCATACCCCCTTTTGTTACCTCGATAGAAACCGGAGCATTTTCGTGTTCCTCTCATCTGACCGACTTGACCCTCGGCGATGCGGTTGATTCTATCGGGAGATTTGCTTTTTATTGCTGCCCCGCCCTGACCAACCTAACCTTTGGAAGTGGACTTACTTCGATTGGGGAATGGGCTTTCGGGTCCTGCATTAACCTGAGCGGCCATTTATCCATACCAAATTCGGTAACTTCGATAGGGAAGAATGCTTTTAATAAGTGCATCGGACTATCAGGCCTAACTATCGGGAGTGGAGTCGATTCGATTAGCGACCAGGCTTTTGCCTATTGCAGCGGCCTAACCGAAAGTCTAAACATCCCCAATACGGTGACTTCCTTAGGAGCCTACGCCTTTCAAAATTGCACCGGTCTGACCAACCTGACCTTTGAAGATGGAATTATTTCGATAGGAGAAGGCGCTTTTACTAATTGCACGGGGTTAACCGGTAATTTAACGATACCAAACTCCGTGACTTCACTGGGAGCTTTAAGTTTCATGTCCTGTAAACATATAACCAGCCTAACCATTGGCAGTGGAGTTTCTTTAATAAAAAGCTCTGCATTTGACAATTGCATTGGCTTATCCGGTAATTTAACGATACCCAATTCGGTTGATTCAATAGAAAGCTTTGCTTTTTCAGGATGCGTTGGCCTGACCAGCCTGACAATCGGTTCAGGGGTTAAAACCTTGGTCTATGGAGTTTTTTTCGGTTGTAATAATCTGAGGATTATCAATTGCCTGAATAGCACCCCTCCAAGTCTTAACTCTTTTGCTTTTTCTGGGTCGGATTTAGTTACGGATGTTTATGTCCCAACCAATGAAGCTGTAGCCGCCTACCGGGCTGCCAATAACTGGATTTACTCTTTCCCTGGAAATGCCATCAAAACAACTTCATCATCCGTTTCAAAAACGATTGATGTACCTGTGGCCGGTACGCTAAGCAGCCTGCTTACAACCAATGAGAAGAGCACCCTAACCGACCTTACGGTAACAGGCAATATCGATGCGAGGGATCTGGTTTGTATGGGAGAAAATATGCCCTCGCTGGCCGTGTTGGACCTAAGCTCGGTAACAATTAAAGCTTATAACGGAAATGCCGGAACAGATCCTTCATCTGCTATTTCGTATGCTGAAAACGCGATACCACAATATTCTTTTTATTCCAGATATTCTTTGAACAAAACCCTCAAATCCATCACACTCCCAAACTCGGTCACTTCGATAGGGAGTTATGCCTTTTCCTCCTGCAATGGACTCATTAGCGTAACCATTCCCAATTCGGTCACTTCGATAGGGACTTTTGCTTTTTCCTCCTGTAACGGAATGATCCGTGCAATCCTTCCTTACTCGGTCACGTCAATCGGAACTGGTGCTTTTTCTAATTGTAGAAATCTTCCTGAATTTACACTTTTGCCGGACAACCCAGCCTATTCTGTTGTTGAAGGAATCTTATTCAATAAAGATCAAACCACATTAGCACAATGCCCCGCCGGGAAACTGGGCGTTTTTATTATCCCCGGTTCGGTAACTTCCATCGCAGAAGGTGCATTTTACGCTTGTAGCAGTCTGACCGGTGTACCCATTGGCAACGGAGTTACGTCCATAGGAGATCATGCTTTTCAGAACTGCACCGGACTAAGCAGGATAATAATCCCCGATGCCGTGACTTCTATTGGGAATCATGCTTTTGAGTCTTGTGAAAATATAACCAAGCTATCCATTGGCCATGGAGTTACTTCGATAGGTGATTATGCTTTCAGCCTCTGTTTAGCTCTGGATCCGGGTGATAGTTTAGTCATACCAAATTCTGTTAAGTCCATCGGAAATGCTGCATTTAACGGTTGCAATTGTAGTAAAATAATTTTAGGCAGGAGTGTTACTTCGATAGGCAATTATGCCTTCAGTGGCTGCGTGGACACTCAGAGCGATTTAATCATACCCAATTCTGTTGTATCCATCGGGAATGGTGCTTTTACCGGTTGCTACCCTTACACGCTAACCTTAGGCAGTCGTGTTACTTCAATCGGAGACAGCGCATTCTACAATTGCTCAAACCTACGTGGAAATTTAACCATACCCGATTCCGTCCTCACTATCGGGGCCTTTGCTTTTAGCCAGTGCCCTTACTTAACAAGCCTGACCCTTGGCAATAGCGTTACATCCATAGGCGAAAGCGCCTTTTATAAATGCTCTGATTTAATCAGCTTAACAATGGGGCGTGCAGTTACCTCGATAGGAAGCAATGCCTTTTATAATTGCGTAAGTCTTACAGGGAATTTGACCATACCCAATTCGGCCACTTCAATAGGAAAACAAGCATTTTACGGTTGTAAAAACCTTTCCACCCTGATCCTTGGCAGTAGCGTCGGTTCGATAGGAGAAAGTGCGTTCTATAATTGCACCGGGTTAACCGGAAATTTAATTATTCCCAATTCTGTTACATCCATAGGAAATACGGCATTTTTAGGATGCGGTAAATTGACCGGTTTAACCATTGGCAATGGCGTTACCACGATAGGGAAATATGCTTTCTACAGTTGCATTGGATTGACAAGCCTAACTATCGGTAGCGGGATTACTTCCATTGGTGATGGCGCTTTTTCCATATGCCGTAATCTGAAAATTATAAACAATTTAAATGATACCCCTCCTTCAATTGGAACCTATACTTTTCAGGCAACATATTCCGTTTCCGATGTTTATGTACCGACCGATGAAGCGGTAACTGCCTACAAAGCAAATGCAAATTGGATTCATTCTTTCCCGGGGACGATCATCAAGAAAAGCATCTCAGCCGGCATGCCGGAACAGGCAAACAACCGGGTCAAAGTTTATGCCACCCCTGCCGGAATAACACTGGAAGGAACTTCCGAAGGCGAGAGAGTGGAAATCTACACCATTGCCGGCAAGTTACTGAACACGGTCAAATCAGAAGGCGGGCGCATGACCATCCCCGTGCAGGGCAATGCGATTTATTTGATAAAAACAGCATCGGGAACCTACAAAGTGATCTTGTAGGTTGCCGTTGATTAATTAATGCCGGTTATCATCGGCGAATAACCTGAACCCAGTGATTCGTCTTGTAATCCTGTTTCTGTGGAATCTGCTTTGTCCCGGACAACAAATTTGTGCAAACTGTATAACAGATAGCCTATTCTCCGTTTATATTCCGATACTACAAATGCCTTCCTGACGTTGGTTGACACCTATTCACCTAAAAAGAGACCGGTACCGTATCAAGTACGGCCGGCCTCTTTTATAATTTGGGAAAGCAGCTTAAACCAGGACAGCAGGTTCTTCCACTTTATTTTTTTCTTTCCACTTCATGTAGAGCATGTGGATGATTCCATCGGTAAGTCCAATGGATGGCACGATAAAATGGCTTGCCCCGACTGCAGTGGCTACATTTATATAAATATCAGCCGCATGGGTAATGATATCTGCCCGGTCGGGTTTCATCTTATAGTTGGCAATTCGCTCATCAACTGTCAATTGTTTTAATACTTCATTCAGTTCTTCCAACTTTTGGAGGGAGAGCTTGTTATTTTTGCGAACTTTAGCCAGCGTATTCAACTTAATGATATTACCTCCCGATCCGATAATGTCGTTAATTTTATACCGTTCTTTCAATTCGGTGAGATCATATCTCATTCTTTCGTATTCCACGTTTTTTACTTTGTTGTTAAGCAACCTCACGGTTCCGATATCATACGATTTCGATTCCAGTAATTCACCGTTCTCAATTAAGCTTATTTCGGTACTTCCTCCTCCGACATCCACATACAGGAAATAGAGTTCTTTATTTAAACTATCTCCAAAATGGCTCTCGTAGATAATGGAAGCTTCTTCCTGTCCATTCACGATTTCTACATGGAGATTGGTTTCTTTACGGATTTCCTTCACAAGCGCACTGGAGTTTTTAGCCTCGCGCATGGCTGAGGTGGCACAAGCCCGGTAATCAACCACATTGTAGATTTTCATTAGTTGCTTATACGCTTTCATAAGCCGGATAAGCTGCTTTTCCTTCTCTGAACTGATTTTCCCGGATACAAATGATTCCTGTCCCAACCGAAGGGGAACCCGAACCATCAATACCTTACCAAAAGAATCGGACGAATTGCCGGGTACAATGCTCTTAATTAAAAGACGAACGGCATTGGAGCCGATGTCTATTGCTGCAAAATGAATACTGTTCATACGAAATGCTATTTTTGAATATTAATAATTATTGATTGAGTCCACTCCGAAAAATGATTTTTGTGCGCAAATTCACGAAGACGCTATAATTATACAGCTTAAAAACAGCAGGTTGCGTCATGGCGTCTTAGCGTACTTTTTGATAATTAGACTTAGCGGAGAAGACTCTTGATCAGATTTCTCAACCGTCCCGAAACCGGCTTCATACGTCGTTTTATAAAACTGATAGAGTTCTTCCTGTGACCGGAAAGGTAATTTGTTTAAGGGGTCTTTCAACAGATTATTCCCCGACCCATCTACTATTCTGGCTTTCACATTGTCTTTCAATCCGAATTCGATAATTCTTTTCAACTGTTTTTGAATATCCGGGTCATATACCGGGGCATATACTTCCACCCGGTAATCTAAATTCCGCACCATCCAGTCGGCCGAACCAATAAAGTATCTTTCGTTCCCGCCGTTAGCGAAAATCAGTATCCTGGAATGTTCCAGATAACGGTCGATTATACCGAATGCCTGTATATTCTCACTTTGACCCGGAATGCCGGTGACAAGAGAACAATTTCCACGAACCAATAGTTTAATTACGACCCCGGCATTGGAAGCCAGGTAAAGCTTTTCAATTATTTTTTCGTCGACAAGATGATTGATAATACAGGTTATGTAAGCCGGCTTGCCTTTCCGGGCATTATCGGTTTCCGTTTTAATTAATCCCATGAGTTTTTTCCGCATATACTGCGGAGCAACGATCAACTGTTTAAATGTTGGAGTCAGATACGGCTGTTCCAGGAATGCAAATACGCTTTCCACCTCGTCCACGATTTCCTTCCGGGCGGTCATTAACGTAAAGTCGGTATAAACGGAGGCAGTACCTTCATGAAAATTACCGGTGCCAATGCAGGCGATATTTCCTTTGCGGGAAGAAATATGAGTCAGTTTCGAATGCACTTTGAGACCCTCGACCCCGAGGATGACTTTAATGCCTGCTTCCTGCATTTTATTGGCCCAACTGATATTCGATGATTCATCAAAGCGGGCCAACAGTTCGACAATGGCGGTCACTTTCTTGCCATTCATGGCCGCGCAAATAAGTGCTTTTATTACTTTGGAATTCCTGGCCAGGCGGTACAGGCTGATCTTAATAGCCTTTACCTCGGGATTAATGGCTGACTCGCGCAACAGCCTGATAAAGTTATCAAAACTATGGTAGGGACAATGGATGTATTGGTCTTTCTTCCGGATAAGTGCAATCAGGCTGATAGATTCCTCGAATGCCCGGACCGGAATCGGCGGATGGTTTATATAGTTGAGTTCCGGCCGGTTGAGAGTTGGAAAAGAAGTCAGGTCCTTGAGGTTGTGATAACGGCCACCACTAACATGGACATCGTTTTTACCTATTTTAAGCAACGTCCCGGTAAACCGCAACAAGTCAGCCGGAATGTCCCGGTCATAAACAAACCGGATGGGGAGGCCTGACTTTCTGCTTTTGACCCCTTTCGACACCTTTTCCAATACGCCCTGGTAAGCGGTATTATCAAATTCCATTTCGGCATCACGGGTAAACTTGATGGTATAGGCTTCATAGCTGTCCCGGTTAAGTTGTGCAAAAATGCGGGGCAGGCAATAACGTATGACATCGTCCAGGAACATAATGCAATTTTTCGCTCCCTCTCCGGGCAGTACCAGGAAGCGAGAAAACTCGCCGGTGGGGACTTCGATCAGGGCATATTCTTTTTTATCCTTCTTATCAACGTTAACCTTGTTTGAAATTTTTACCGCCAGATAGATACTCTTATCGTTTAGTTTCGGTTCAACAGCCATCCGTGAAACTAAAATCGGGAAGAGCGAATTCATCAACTCTTCCTTGTAAAAATTATCTATAAATCGCTCCTGATCCGGAGTCAATTGTGTTTCGTTCACCAGGAAAATACCTTCTTGTTGCAATTCTTCCTTCAGGTTCAAAAAAATGGCCTCGAAATACCGGGTATACTCTTCGTTTAGTTTCAGTATTTTTTTCAGTATCTTCCCGGATTTCGTACCGACCGGATGCATGTTCTCCTCCAGCTCGCTCATTCGTCGAAGTGTTGCAATCCGGATCTGAAAGAATTCATCCAGATTGTTAGAATAAATGCCTAAAAAGCTAAGTCTTTCCAACAGGGGATTCGTTCGATTTGATGCTTCGTCCAGTATCCTACGATTGAAGTACATCCAGCTGATGTCCCGGTTGACGGTATAATTTTTCTTTACTTTATTCTTCATAGGGAGTCCTGCTTTGCGTATAACTTAGCTGATTTACAATTTATAACAGAAGGACAGGACTAATTGTTTTTCTGATTATCCGATGTCTCACCCGAATAAAAGGCACCGCTATAGAATATGAAACCTAAACGGCCCTGGTTCGCGAGCCCTAAATTAATTCAGGAAGAAGAATGGAGGCTTTTTGCTCCTGCTTTTTGTTTTCACTCATTTTATTCATTAGAGTTTGTGTCGAATAAGAAGTTATTATAGTCACTAAAGTTTCGCAGGAGTTTACTTAAACAGTTCTCCCTCTGTTTGACCGGGACTCTTTCTCCTACCAGGCTGTGCAGAACCTCCCGGGAACCTATTGGAAGGGGCCTTATATAATACATATATAAAACATATATAATACTTATATGATACATATTCAAAACATATTTATATAGGTATATATTAACTATGTATTGTCTATGTATTTCCAATCTTTTTAGGAACTCTTTTATAAGTCCTTTTTCGG
>JAUZOM010000078.1 GCA_030706465.1 Bacteroidota bacterium
CAAAAGCACGTTGCCTTATAAGACAGTATCGATTAACGGCTTATTCTGACTCAATGATTAAAACCTTAACGATTTAAGATTCTCTTGTTTTTATAGTGTCAAAAACACAATAAGTTTGTCGCTGCAAATATAAAGGTATTTTTTAATCAGCCAAAGAAATATGTGTTTTTTTTACACTAAGTTGATAATATCCTCAAAATAAATTATTATTGTGTTGTTTTGACACCTTTCCCTTTTTTGCTGACACAAAATTTGTATATCTTTGCACAACCATTTTTTAGTTATCAAATATTATTCGCATGACTTCAGAAAAAATAAAACACAAAACCACTTTTGAAACTCTACCCACAATATCTGTTGATTGTGTAATTTTTGGGTATGAAGAGAATATGTTAAAAGTATTGGTACGAAGAGAGTTTGTTCCCTTTCAGGGGCAAATTTATTTGGAATGGAAATTACCGGGAAACCACATCCGGCGTACGGAAGATATATCCGAAACGGCATCCCGCATCCTCAAGGAGCAAACCGGGCTGGAAAATATCTTTGTAAAACAATTTATGGTTTTCAGCGATCCGAATCGCCTGAAAAACAATGAACGGGATTACGAATGGGTGAAACCCCGGTTAGAGGACGATCGCGTCCTCACGGTGGGCTTTTATTCCTTAATTAATTTAAAAGATGTAGATAACAGCAAATTAATTGAGGTTGCGAAATGGGTGAATGCCTATGAAATAAACGATTTAATGTTTGACCATAAGGAGATATTTGACGAAGCATTCAAAAAATTACGTTATGACTTGCTTCATGAACCTTTAGTGTTTGAATTGTTGCCGGTGAAGTTTACACTTACCCAAATGCAAAAACTGTATGAAGCCATCTTCAACACCACCTACGATAAACGGAATTATCGCCGCAAAGTAAATAAGATGCCCTACTTAATCCCGTTAGATGAAATCCAGACCGGCGTATCCCATAAACCAGCCCGTCTGTACACTTTCGACCGAGATATTTATGAAAAGAATCGTACCGAACGTTTTGATTTCAGGGTGTAAATTGTACAAATCGGATATTATTAAAATCAAATAACCATTTTTAATAAAGATATAGAAAACGCTTACAACATTTTGTTGCAAGCGTTTTTTATATCGGCTGAGCGGCTATTTCAAAACATATTACAATTAAATATCAGTTTTTTAAAAGCTTAAAGCGGTCTGTTCGGATGAAGCTTTATCTTTTAAAATTATAACATAAAGTGGTGGAGACAAACTGCTTACATCAATATCATCTTTATTCGTTATGTTCTGCTTGGATGCAATCCGTCCATCGATTCTAAAAATGGCACACTCGTATTGTATGCCTTGTTTCAACCCTCCAATATTTAATTTATCTTTAACCGGGTTAGGGTAAATTTTGAGATCCTATTTTATCCGCTTTACATAATCAGTCGGACTTTCATTGAAGTATTCTTTAAAGCATTTGGTGAAATAGGAAGGAGAAGAAAAGCCTGTTTCGTAGGCTATTTCAGAGATTGACTTTTCGGTTTTGAGTAACAATTGTTCCGAGGCTTTCAACCGGATAATCCGTACCAGTTCGTTGGGAGCATAATTAGTCAGTGATTTTATTTTGCGATATAATTGCACCCGGGATAGACCTAAGCTTTTGCCTATTTCATCCACATTCAGATCACTGTCAATTAATTTATTTTCAATGGTTTTACGAAATTTATCAATAAAGGTTTTATCTATTTCAGTTACATTCTCTTTCCGTTCTCCAAAAGTCAGATTCTTCTGGAAATAGGTCTTAACCTTTTCCCTATTTTCAATCAGTTTTCGAACCCGGATTTTCAACAGACTTTCATTGAAAGGTTTCGGAATATAAGCATCTGCACCACTTTCGAACCCAATGGCACGTTGTTCATCTTGTGCAAAAGCCGTGAGTAACATGACCGGGATGTGGCTGGTAGAAAGATTTTCCTTGATTTGTTTGCAAAGTTCAAAACCGTCCATTACATCCATCGATACATCGCTGATAATCAGTTCAGGAACAAATTTCATAGCTTTGAATAGTCCCACTTGTCCGTTGGGAGCTTCAATTATTTCAAACTGATCAGCCAACAGGCTTTTAATAAAGGTTCTCACATCTATATTGTCTTCTACAATCAGAACCAATGGTTTATCCGTTTGATAATTTATATTTTCTGATATTTCTTCCTCTGATTCAAGAATCAACATATCATCTTCTTTAACCAACGAAGATTTTATATTGGGATATTGCTCTACAATGGGTATTTCCTTTTGTTTGAATGGAATCTGAACGGTGAAAGTACTGCCTTTGCCTTCTTCACTTTTAATGCCGATATTCCCGTTGTGTAATTCTACCAAAACCTTAGTCAAATGTAACCCGATTCCGGAACCTGCTGCACGGCTGTCAACCTTATAGAATCGCTCAAAGATACTTTGTGCATGATGCTCGGAAATGCCCATTCCGTTGTCAGAAACAGTGAGTTGAGCAAAAGAATCCTCATTCGTTTGAATCTTGCCAAGATGGACTTCAATACGTCCATTTTCAGGAGTGAATTTAAAAGCATTCGAGAGCAAATTATAACAGATTTTTTCCATTTTGTCCGAATCGAACCACAGTGTAAAATCTTCGTCGGAAGACGTAAATGAAAAATGAATATGTTTCTTTTTACCAAACTCAATAAATGAATCGCAGATTTCGCCAACAAAACTCTTCAAATCGCTTAGCGTAAAAT
The DNA here is from genome assembly GCA_030706465.1 of Bacteroidota bacterium. Classification (GTDB taxonomy): domain Bacteria; phylum Bacteroidota; class Bacteroidia; order Bacteroidales; family Paludibacteraceae; genus Paludibacter. Next base: position 2,756 of record JAUZOM010000078.1, read on the forward strand.
ACATTTGCATTTTGCCGTTCTCATATCGACGGAAATCAATAATCTGGTCGATTAATTTAAGCATAACATGCACATTTTTACGCATCAACTGAATAAGTCGTTTTCCTCCGGGAGTTAAGTTCTCTTTCTCCAGACTATCGAGTGGTCCTAAAATCAAGGTAAGTGGAGTACGGAATTCGTGTGATATATTCGTAAAGAAAACCAGTTTGGCCTGAGTTGCATCTTCCAGATTCTTGGAAAGAACAATTAATTGGTCCCGTTGAACGGACAACTCTTCCTTTTGCTTATTGATAGCTATATTCTGTGATTCAAGAATCTTATTCGATCTATTCTTACTGCTGTAAGCGCGGATAAGCATAATCAACAAAACGGTGATTAAAAAGAGAATAAATAATGAACTGAACAACAGGATTCGTTGGGAGCTATACTTGGCTAAGTTTTTATCAAGTACGGAATTTAACTGGCCTATTCTGTTTTGATGTTGAATAATCTGGTCGGTTTGGAGTTTTAAGACGCGGGCATTGGTTTTATCAACAACAGCCGTATACAGAGCATTATCCCTTTCGTATGGCTCGTTATTTAAAATATGAACTGCAGTTTGGATGGCTTTTTCACCTCCTGTAGGATAAATAAACGTAGCATCCAAGACCCCGTTAATTACTTTCTGAATGCCGCCTTCCGTTCCCGGAAGTGCGTCAATTCCTAATAAAATGGGTTTTTTTATTCCACTGGAAACTGTAATGGCCTCATGAGCACCGGCAGCCATTTCATCGTTATGTGCAAAGACCAGGTCTATTGGAATGTTCTTACGAAGAGCTTCGGTCATTCTTTCCTTTGCCTGTTTTCGAAGCCAACCGCCATCATTCTGATAAACAACCTGAATACCCGGATACTTTTGAATAATACTCATAAATCCTTTGTGCCGCTCAACAGCAGGGGTTGAACCATTCAATCCGCGAATTTCAGCAATGTTTCCTTTTCCGTTCAGTAGATTTGCTGTATAAACGCCTACCTCCTTCCCTATCTGATAATTATCGGCTCCTACAAAGGCAGTATATTTTCCGGAACTTATTTTCCGGTCGACCAGCACCACCGGAATGCCTTCCTGCATGGCCTTTTCTATAACAGGGGTAAGCGGTATCGCTTCATTGGGCGAAACAATGATTAAATCCACTTTGTCGGCTATAAAACTTTCAATATCGCGTATCTGCTTTTGATTACTGTCGTGAGCGGTTTTAATTTTGATTTCAATGCCGGGGTAAAAGGAGGCTTCCCGTTTCATTTCGCTGTTCATAGTCCGGCGCCAGGCATCGTCACTACATTGCGAAACACCAATTACTTTCGTTTGGTTCGACTTTTCATTAGTACAGGAGGGAAAAGCAATAAGTATTGCCAACAGGAATAATATGAGATATTGTTTCATGGTATGAGTGAATTAAGACGAAGGTCAGCACTTAATTCTCAATCAAAAGTAATAAATTATTTTTCGGTTGATACTTTCAACTTCTTTTTGTGATCTTATTTAACGACAAACCGGTCGAACTAATAAATTCGACCGGTTTTAATTTAAAAAAAGTATCTAGGCAGTTTTTTTCACTCTCGACAACAGGCTTTCCGGTAATATTGGCATAGCACCGTGTTGTGTACACACGTATGCCGATACGTCAACGGCTAATTGATGAGCTTCGGAAATACTTTGACCACGAAGTAAAGAGGATACAAAAGCTGCAGTAAATGAATCACCGGCACCAACTGTATCAGCCACTTCTACTACTGGAGTTGGTTTGAATGACGTTTCATTTTTAGTAACAACATAACTTCCTTTTGTTCCGTTGGTAAGCACGACAATTTCAAGATCACAGCTATGAAGCAATTGATTGCAGATTTCTAATTCACTTTTTGATTCCCAGCCAAATAATTTACCGACAATCAAAATTTCATCATCATTAATTTTAAGGACATTACAACGCGAAAGTGCATGTTCGATCAGTTCAAGGGTATAAAAATGCTGACGCAAATTGATATCAAAAATTTTGAGTGCTGTTTCTGGAACGCAATCTAAAAAGCGATTGATAGTAGTCCGTGAAACGCTGTTCCGCTGGGCTAATGAACCGAAACAAACTGTTTCTGTTTTACGTGCCAGGGCTTCCATTTCGGGTGTAAAAGGTATATTATCCCACGCCACATTTTCACAAATTTCGTATTGTGGTATTCCGTTTCCATCTAAAGTCACTTGCACGGTACCGGTGGCATAGGGAGTCGTTTCAATCAGATATTTCAACTCTTTATTGCTCAGATTTTCTATAATCTCATTTCCCAGCTGGTCTTTTCCGATTGCACTGACGGCATAACCGTCAAATCCAAACTGCGATACGTGGTAAGCAAAATTTGCCGGGGCGCCACCTAATACTTTTCCATGCGGGAATACATCCCACAATATCTCTCCAATACCTACTATAATGTTTTCCATAATATGATTTTTGACTCACCCCCAACCCCCTAAAGGGGGCTTAAAGAGCGTGGTTAATAAGATTAAACACTTATTATTTGATTAATATACTGTTTGTTAAAATAACTATAAACTATGAACATAGGAACTATAACTATCCCCTTTAGGGGTTAGGGGTTATAATCCTAATTCTTTTTCAATTTGTTCCAATGATTTTCCTTTGGTTTCCGGAATCCATATTTTCACAAAAACAAATGCGATAATACTGAATACTCCGAAAATTCCAAATAAATACTGCAATCCGAATGCGCCGTGAATAATCGGGGCAAAATAAACAGTCAAAAATGTACACAACCAGCTGACAGCAGTCGAAAATGACATAGCAACCCCTTTAATCCGGTTTGGATAAATCTCGGAAATAATAACCCACATAACCGGGGCAAACGAAGCTGCAAAGAAAGAAATATACACCAATAAGGCCACCATGACACCCAGCCCGTTTTGTACAGGTTTGGCAAACTCGAAACTCAGGTAGGCTAATGAAACAATCATCCCTACTGCCCCCCATAGCAATAAAGTTTTACGTCCTTTTTTATCCACCAACCACAAAGCGACAATTGTCATCAAAAAGTTGACAAACCCGACAATCATTGCTTGCATCATGGAGTCCATTTTAGCAGACCCGGCTGCCTGAAATATGTCCGGTGCGAACATAATCACAGCATTGATACCTGTAATCTGCTGCAAAGCGGCTATAATAGTCCCTATTAAAACGAGTTTTCCTGTTTTTCCTTTAAACAATTCACCAAAGGAAACTTTATCCTTGCTCTTTTCTACCAAAATAGTTTTCTCCATCTCTGGCAATTCTTCATCAACCAATGTTTTGCCTCCAATACGAGTCATCACATCAATAGCTTCGGCTTCCTTTCCATGAGCCAATAACCAACGTGGACTTTCAGGAAACCTGGCAAGCAGGAAAACAAAATAGATAACGCCAAAAACAGCTGGAACTGCCAGCATATAACGCCAGCTATTTTCGCCAAAACCAAGTAATAAATAATCGAAAATATAAGCTAATACAATCCCAATGGTAATGGCAAACTGATTGAACGATACCAACCGTCCACGTTGTTTAGCCGGTGCTATTTCTGAAATATACATAGGGCCAACCACCGAAGTGGCACCTACTGCCAGGCCTGACAATACCCTGAAAATGGTAAGCAGGGTTGCTGAATCGGAAAGTGCACAACCCAAAGCTGAAACTACATAAAGGAGTGCAGTGGTAAGCATAACTTTTTTTCTGCCATATTTTTCGGTAAAATTACCGGTAAACAGAGCCCCTATTAGACATCCAATAGTAAGCAATGAGGCAACCGTACCCAGCCCGCTGTTGGTAAGTGAAAAATGACCCTTGATCATATCATTGGCTCCCGAAATTCCAGCCATATTCAACCCGAAAAGTAATCCTCCGTTTACCGCTACAAACGTAATCCAGTAAACATATTTTTTGTTTTTCATAAAACTGATTTATTTGATATTATAGATGGTGATATTTTCTGCATTCCATTTGCCTTCGGGAGAAAAGAAGGTCATTTTGTTCATTATTTCGCAGGGGAAAAACAAGGTGGTCATAGCCAGTTCCCCTTTATTAATAAAAATCTCGGCTGAAGCTTTATCAATTAATAACCGAATAGTATAGGTATTGCGTTTTACTAAAGGAGCACTCATTCCAGCTTTAAACTTATCATTAAAATCGACTTTCCCACTCTTATGACGGTCAATCCTGAACTGATTGGATGTTAAGTCGAAAGTAAAATTCAGGTATTCGCCCTTCGTATTGGTGAGTCCAAATCCAAAAATGGAAGTTTTATCCGGTTTAATAGACATTTCAATTTCATAGGTTCCACCGTTTACTTTCAATAGTTCAGGAATGGTCACTTCCTTTTCGATTTGTTGGTTCGGAAATGTTTTGCCAGAACCCCGAAGTGTATTGACTTCTATCGTAGGATAATTAGCCAGTATAAGATGTTTACCATTATTCATCAGTGTCAGTTCACGTGGCACGGTCATGGCACTACGAAAATTTTGGGTAGGTGACTGATTTGCATAATCCCAATTACTCATCCAACCTAAGAAAATTCTTCGCCCATCTTTCGACGGTAAATTGCCCCAGGTCACGCCTGCATAATTATCCCGTCCGTAATCAACCCAGAGTGGATAGGGCAATGGATCGGCAGTGAATCTCGTACCATCAAACGTACCGATAAAATACTGTGTTGCCGTACCACCATTTGGTACCCCACCTGAACTTACCAGTAATATCCACTTCGTTTTACCCTTAAAATTTAAAGGGAAAAGATCAGGACATTCCCAGACACCAGTATGAGAACCTATTCCCTCACCAAATTCACTTAACTTAGTCCAGGCTTTCATATCCGGCGAACCATAGAAAGTAATCGTTTGTTTAGTAGCAAGGGCCATAACCCACTGCCTGGAAGCTTCATTCCACGATACTTTCGGATCCCTGAAATCGGCTATACCCGGATTTCTCAGTACCGGATTATGGGCATATTTGACAAAAGTGCGTCCTTTATCAGTGCTATACGAAATGGATTGTTGTTGTGTCTTACCATTACTGGTGTAGATGGCAATCATAGCATTTTTACCAAAACCGGCCGTATTGTTTACATCGACAACTGCACTCCCGGAAAAAATGGTACCTAAGCTATCAGGAGCAATGGCAATAGGTAAATAAGTCCACGAAACCATATCGGTACTCACTGCATGTCCCCAGTGCATATTTCCCCACATGGAACCATAAGGATTGTATTGATAAAAGAGATGATATTCTCCATCCAGATAAACCATTCCATTCGGGTCATTCATCCAACCATGTTCTGGACTGAAGTGAAATTGTGGACGATAGGTCTCATTGTAATTAAAATCAAATCGATTGGTTTGTTTGATTTCATTTATTCCTAAGCTCGATTCATGCATTCCCTGAAAACTAAGTGCCAGCTTTTGACCCCTCCATTTCTTCACATCCAGGGGCACCCAGTAATCAATATGATTCAAAGCTAAATGCACATCATAGATCGGCCGGTCATTGGTCTCAGACGTACATACCTTAATTTTAATTTCGGGGGCTTTCTCTTCTACCGGAAACAGGATGTAAGAAGATTGAATTTGGTAATCAATAGTTAGATCATCACTAGCCGTTTTCTTTTGAGAGTTGCAACTCATATTAATTAATAAAAGCGCCAGTAAAATTGAAAAGATTGTTTTTTTCATATTTTCAAATAGAGGGGTTAAGTATCCACGATGCAAAAATAAAGTCAAACAGGACTTTCTACTATCAAATTTGTTACATCATCATGTATTTTTGATACAAACGATAGGGTTAAATAAGATTATTTCAAGATATTTTAATTCTTTCGAAGCCATTTCAAATCCATTTTGCCAAACCTATATAAAGTTGGACAAAATGGATTGTATGATAGAAAATAAATACTTATTTAATAGATATTTTAGAACAAGCAATATTTCCCTCTACATCGGTTTGTTTAAGAATATACATTCCTTTCAACATAGATGAATAAGGTACTTTTTGACTTTTATTTAATGTTTCCAAAAGTTTTCCTGTCATTGTAAAGATTTCAGTTTTTACAATTTCTTTTGTTATCATTGTATTTGGAAGTCCTGTCGTTTGGCTACTAAAAGCTACCACTTCATCCCAGAAACAACGACTTTGTTCTCCTACAATAGTTGACAAATCATAATCGATAAAAGGAGCAATGAGGAGTGTTGTGATATTCCCCATTTCTGCAGGAATTGTGAAGTTTAGTTTTTGCCATACTCCTGCTGTGGTATAATTAGCAGAAACAAAGTAATTTTTTGTTCCATCCTGTAATTCCAAACGAACCGTACCTGTTACATTTTTGTAAATCAGAAGAGAAATAGTATTATATACGCTAACATCTATATTTAATCCGCTAAGTCCACCTCCGGACCATTGATCACTATTGGTACTAATCCAAATTGTCATGGCTTTTGCTGATGGATTACCTTCTTTGGGATGCCAATCCACCAACTCAACTACAGTAGAACCGGACTGCCACCAGTTTAAGCCGGTGTCTTCACCGTTACTGATAACCATTGTTTGTGCATTCAAAGCTAAAAATGCAATACTAAATAACGAGAGTAAAATTGTCTTTTTCATAAAATTCATTTTTTAATTGTTATTAATTTGAATGTCATTATTTTGATAAATTTCAAGGAATTTTATTAATTGTAAAGTTTGATATTTTAATTGTTCCGTTGTCGGCAAATATTGTCCATGGATTTTGATCCATTTTGTAAATCCGGTTTGTAAACGCAACATTATCATTGACATATAAAATGCAAATTGATTTTTCAATAATTATCTTCACATTAAATATTTTGTCCTCAGGAACTATTAATGGATTAAAATTCAACTCCTTACTGTAAGATCCGGTAACGAAGTTAGATTCTTTGTTCATAAATAGAACTGGAGTTGAGTAATGATTTGTTGATGTCAAATCAAAAGCAACAGAATAAATTTCAGACATGCTGCCACCAGCTCCAAATGAAAATCCAAAACTATTGGATTGACTCGCATCAATTTTCATTGAAATCTTTACAGGAGTTGTGTTACGGTTAAACATGGCATAGCTTCTGCCTGATATAGAAGTAATGCTGTAATTTCCATCGGTACCGGTAGCGTTGCCGCTTGATTTTATTTTGGCATATTTTATTGGCTTACTGAATTTCTTATCAACAGCATCCGGTATTGAAGGATACAACCGACCATCGGGTTGTTGTACCAGCTTATGTGTTACTAAAGTGCCAGCCCAGTCCAGTTCATTATTACTGTTCACTTCCTGCCCGGTTGAGCACCAACCTGAAATATAACGGGTAGTTCCGTTTGTTGCAGTTTTGGCTGCGTACAGAAATAAACCGTCAAAGGTTTCGTGATGTCCGGTAGCATCTCCGCAAATTTTCCATGGTCCGTCAGGACTATCAGCTACGCGATAAAAAGTCTTGCGGTGCACATCCCGGTTGATGCGTGAAAATACCAAATACCATTTGTTACCCATTTTGAAAATATCCGGGCATTCCAGAATTTGAGCATCCGAATCAAAATCAGTAAGGGGTGCAATCAATGTCCAGCTTAACAAATCAGTTGAAGTATAGCGGATAATAACTCCTTTTCCATCTTTAATAGAGGTAACCAACAAGACGTAACATGAACGGGTTGAGTCATAGTAAACACATGGATCTCTGAAATTATTTTTATCGTATCCATCAGGAGCCTGAAATGTTGCATTTGGAACTTTTGTAAATGTCCGCATATCTGTTGAAGTTGCCAACATTACTTTTTCAGCCGGATATAAATTTCCGTTATGTCCGGTATAAAAGCCATATAATTTGCCATTGGAATCTTTTATAAAGCTTCCTGTTCCCAAAAGTGTTTCCTGTGAACCAGCAGTCCCGCATGGAATAGCTTCTGTAAAACTTAGAAAACTTCCATAATCCACTGTTTTAGTACAATAAATTGGATGGTCAGTTGGAGCTCCATTTCTCCAGTCCTGAAGAAAGAACACATAAAAAGTGTTGTCTGACTCATTGTAATAGGGCATAGGGTCACCCACATAGCCACTCTGCGGCTTATAAAGCGTAGCATAGCCACCCGTTTCCTGAATCGTACGAATAGTTGTTGTAGTATCTATTTCAGATGTTACCGGCGGATTAGGAGGATTTCCTCCAACACAACTGGTGCCGGATATAAACAGGACCGCGATAGGAAGTAAAAACAATTTTCTTTTCATAATATGTTTTGATATTGTACGCAGTGCAATATTACACCGCGTACTTTTTGAAATTATTGTTTCGGATATGCTTTAAGATTATCCCAATACATCATTTGGTCTGCAAAATTCGGATCGGTACTAGTATCAGCATCATATACTGCCACCAGAATATTATTGATAATTGCCGTACGACTTGCCGGGATCACGAAAGTAAGTTCTTGCCATTCTCCTATATGGTCGGCAGAATAAGAAGCCGGCACAATGTCTTTATTCAATTCGCCATCAGTTTGTAATTCCAAATGCACAATTCCTGGATAGTTTTTCAGCACCATCATGGTGAACTTACTATAAACTGCAGGATCAATATTGACTTTGTTTGTATGCCACAAAGCACCTCCCGACCATGCTCTCCCACCATCATCACTTGCAGCTTTTCGTCGCATAATTGAAACACAGGTCGGAGTTGAATTGATTCCATCTGTTTTCGGATTAATTGTACCATTATTTATAGTACTGGCTATTGGATCCCAAACCGGAGCTACATCTTCACCATTGTATATAACCAAAATAGGTTTTGGTTTTTCTCCTGCAATTACTGTAACAACATAATTAAAAGTTGAACCTAAATAATTGAGCGTATATGTTACCGGATTGGTGAAATTAACGGCACTGCCTAAAGCCGGACTAATTGTGGCACCACTCGTGAATTCCACAACCGGATACAAGGCTGTCAGGTCAGTTCCGACAGGAAGATAAAGGCTAATCTTTTTGTTTACATCATCAATATCGCCCTGTACCGAACCAATTTTAAAACTGGTAATCTTGGCTCTTGCTACATCAACAGATACAGTATATTTCTGATAAAGATCTTTATTCGTTACTGTGTAAGTTACCGGGGTCAGATTACCTTGCGAGTCTGCAAAGTCAACAGCTGTACCACTGTTTGGTGTTACAAGAGCTCCATCTGCCACAGTAATAACTGGTGAAAGAGCTTTCAAACTTGAGCCTGACGGTAAAATAACTGAAATAGTAGAATTCTCAGCATTAATTGTTCCTTGCACTCCATTTATACTGAAAGTATGAATAGCTGTATCGCCTGTTGTATCTAATATGCTCTTTATTTCATTATCACATGATGAAAAAGTAATAACAAGGCAAAGTACGAACAGAATATTATATATTATTTTTTTCATATTTCAATTGTTTTAAAATCCATAATTTTGTTTATAAATTCCCTTACTGAAATTAATTTGCTGAATGGGAACTGGCACATATTCATTTTTGTTTTTTGTGAATTGCGCACCCTGAAAGAAAGTATGTTTTAGTTCTTCTTTCCTGTAATAGTTATTTATAACTGCATCGGTTACTCCCCAGCGTGTCAAATCAAAGAAACGGCTACCTTCCATTGCAAATTCCAATCTACGCTCCCACCGTAAAGCTTTTCTTGCAAAATCCTGATTCCATGTGCAGTTAACACCGTTTTGATAAGGTTGGACATCGAGATTCGTTGCAAAACCAATTAAACCTGTACTTGCTTTAGCACGATTACGGATCTGATTAATAAGTGGCAATGCATCATTATAACTTCCTGTTTCAATCAAAGCCTCAGCACGCATCAAAATCACATCTGCATAACGAATTACGATTTGATTCTTAGAATTTGCATACCACGGACCTGTCTTTACGTAGTATATACTTGCCGGGTCAACATTTTCCTTTAACGAAGAGTAATACCCATACATTCCCGGATTACGGGACTGATTCTGCAGAAAGTTCACATTCGTATATTTATATGGTTTGCCCGGTATGGCCACTGTATGAAATAAACGCGGATCAACCTTGTCAGTTGTTTCATTATAATCAGCATCAGCAAACGTATCAAATAGTGGTAATCCGTTTTTTGTCTTGAAAGCATCTACCAGATTTTGACTCGGCTTGTTGAAATCTCCACCTGGTGTCGGAGTTGTGAGTGCATTTCCCATATTCAAACGTCCGAAAGTGGTTCCATCATTCTGCGAATATTGCACGGCAAACATGGACTCAGGACCATTTTCAAAACTTCCCGGAAGAAAATTATTCGCAAAGTCGCTTTCCAGTCGATATTTTGAAGTCATCACGTAAGCGGTCAAGTCAAGCACTTTTTTCATGTCATTCTGATCTATTGAAACGACGTTGTGCATATCATCCTGACGATAAGCCTTATATAAATACACTTTAGCCAGATAAGCAGCAGCAGCATATTTATTGGCACGTCCAACTTCGGTTTGGCTCTCAGGCAAATTATCGTATGCATATTGGAAATCATCAGCAATTTTTTGCCATAGTTCATCATTCGTCAAAGCCACATTCGAAACATTGGCTATGTCTTCCGGTGATTTGGTTTCGTCAATGTATGGAACCATTTTGAAGATGATCTTCTGAATAAAATGCATGTGACCACGAAGGAAACGCATTTCGGCAATGCGGACTTTCCTGTTTGACATCTCACTATCACTGACTTTATTAAGTAGCTGCAATGCAAAGTTAGCCCGCGAAATTGCTACGTAATTATTATACCAAAAACCATCGGTATACCATGTTTCGTTGCCAATGGAAGGAGATGAAATCTCAAGAAAATGAAGAAAATCACCATCATTCTGATCGTTTCCTCCTTTGTAAGCATCGTCCGAACGAACATTCCCATAATTCCACAAGCTCAACGGTCTGTTTACCTCATCGTTACCTATAGCTGCATAAGCTGATATCACTTCGTTTTCTATTTGTTTAACTCCTGTCAGATTATCTTCAGTTAGGTTTCCATAAGATGGAATTACCAAAGCATCTTTACATGAATTCATTGCGAAAATTGCAATCAGAGTTAAAACTGTTATTTTGAATTTTTTCATACTGTTTCTTTTTTTATAATGAAAAATTAAAACGCCACATTTAAACCTACGGTGAATGTAGTGGAAATAGGATAAGCTAAGTTTGGATTTTCAGGATCTAATCCTGTAAACTTGCTACTTTTCAATGTCATCAGGTTTTGTCCGCTCACATACATACGTACCTTATCTAATTTGAGTTTATTGATCAACTTTGATGACAATGAATAACCCAATTGCAGATTACGTAATTTTAAATAGGCACCAGGTTCGACGTAATATGATGAGAATCTTGCTTCATTATTCAAATCGCTGAATGATAGTGCAGGAATAGTAGATGAAGTATTGGTCGGTGTCCATGCATTCAAAAGACGCGTGCTTTTGTTTGAACCTAACTCATTAACTGCCCAGAAATCGGTAAATTGCTTCACTGTATTGTTTACCTTGTTTCCTGACAGGCCCTGGAAGAATGCTGTAAGATCAAAGCCTTTATAATCGAGTACTATATTAAATCCATACTGAAAATCTGGATTTGGACTTCCTAACCATGTTCTGTCTTTTTCATCAATAACCCCATCATTGTTGATGTCTTTGTAACGGATTCTGCCCAATCCTTTTCCTGTTTGAGTTGCAGAGTTATCCACTTCACTTTGTGTTTGGAATAATCCTTCAGTTACATAACCGTAATAAGAATTAATTGGTTTTTCCAGAATGTTGTCTGTTGTACCATTCCCACCATAATTATTGACAACACTTTCGGGCAATTTTGTGATTTTATTCCGATAGCCCGAGATATTGGCAGTCAAATCATACTCCAATCCGAAAGAAGTTTTTCCGCGGTATCCAACCGTAAATTCCAATCCTTTATTTTCCATCGAAGCACCGTTAACCCAGTGATTTCCACCTTCGCCAATAGCACCCAGATAAGGAGGGTTTACCAGAATATTATCTGTTTGCTTAAAGTACCATTCCACACTTCCATACAAACTCTGATTAAACAATCCGAAATCAAGTCCAACGTTGGTTTGAGTGGTTGTTTCCCATTTTATTTTGTCGTTTGCACGTTGTGTAATCATATACCCCGAAGGCAATATGCCTGAACCTGCACCGGTAATATCATAAGCACTTCCGGTATTAATTCCGGCACCGGTAGAACCAATATAATTGGCAATGATTATGGAGCGATTAGCATAATTGTCTATCTCCTGATTACCTGTTTGACCCCAACCTACACGTAATTTCAGATCAGAAATAGTGCTTTTCAACTCGTTCATAAATTTTTCCTGGCTGATACGCCAACCTGCCGAAAATGCAGGGAAAGTTGCATAACGATTGTCAATACCGAATCGTGAAGAACCATCGTTTCTGAGAGTTACAGAAGCCAGGTATTTGTCGTCATAAGCATAATCAATTTTACCAAAAAGTGAACTTAGTGAATAACCCGTTGCTCCACCGGTTGAATACATTTCACCAACACCTGCTGATGGCCACATATAATTTGGATCTTGAAGTTCGTAAGTTCTTCTTTCAGTTGAAAAATTTATATCTTTTTGATTTATAAATTCGGTACCGGCAAGTAAATTGAATTGATTTTTGTCTATTTTAAAATCATAGGTTGCCGTGTTAGTCCACGACCATTTCATTGAATGACTTTGGATTATTTTGGAAGAGGTAAGGTCTGAACCCAATCTTCCCGTAAAACTATAGGTCAATGCACGTTGATAATAATTTCCATAATCAACACCAAAACTACTTTTTACATGGAGATTTTTAATTGGCTGAATATCAATATATGTGTTGCCAAAAGTTCGCCAGTAACTGTAAGGATTATCTTTATTGGCATCCAAAATTCGGGCTGGATTATCCCTATCACGCATACCGGATGTAACACTACCCCAATCACCATCGGTTTTCTTAACTGGCATAATTGGAAGTGACAAAATCGCCAGTTGAAGAACGCCATCTGGAGCCTGTAACTCAGCGGTATTGTTTATTGTAAAGTTTTCACCAACTGTTATCAAATCGCCTAATAATTTGTACGAATTATTCATACGAGCTGAAAAACGGTTGAAGTAGGTGTCTTTAATTGTTCCCTGATTGTTATAATAACCAAGCGAAAGAAAGCTGGTGGATTTGTCGGTACCGCTGCTTACTGATAGATTATAGGACTGAGCAATTCCGGGACGGGTTATTTGTCCAAACCAGTCGGTATTGGCCGACAACATGGTATTGGTTCCGTCTCTGGCATCGATATATTTTGGAACTTTAATTCCATTAAGTATCGGGTTACCGTTTGTATCGTAATTGTAATCATACATGTACCCAATCTGATTTGTATTCGGATCTACCCCACTATTAATCATGGCCTGCCACTGAACCTGACCAAATTGTTTTGTATTGAGCATATCAATAACTTTTCCATATTGCGATGTGCTCAAATAGGTGTCGAAATTTACTTTTGCTTTCCCCGATTTTCCTTTTTTAGTTGTAATGATAACAACACCATTGCCGGCTCGCGAACCATAAATACTTGCTGATGAGGCATCTCTTAATATCTGAATGCTTTCAATATCCGATGAATTTAATTCATGCATTCCACTTTTGGTTGGTACGCCATCAATAACATAAAGCGGATCATTGTTGTTAAGCGTGCCAATGCCTCGAATACGAACGGTAGTTCCAGAGCCGCTTGGAGAACCATCTGAAGTAATATCCACTCCGGCTGAACGTCCTTGTAAGGCCTGCATTGGATTGTTTGCAGAAGTTTTTTTGAGTTCATTTACATCTACTACGGTTACCGCACCGGTCAAATCGGCTTTCTTTTGAGTTGAATAACCTGTTACCACTATTTCTTCCATTAACCGGGTATCAGGAGATAAAATGACATTAAGAATTTCTGATTTCCCGGGTTTAAATTCTTCTTTTTTCATTCCTATCATGGTAAACACCAATACTGCGTCATTATTCGGAACTGTAAGTGTATACTTTCCATTTATATCTGTAACTGTTCCGGTAGTAGTCCCCTTGACCATAACGGCCACGCCAATTACAGCTTCCTTATCTTCAGAGGAAGTTACAACACCACTGATGGTTTTAGTCTGAGCCATGATTACAACACTAAAGCTGCAAAATAGAGCTAACAGTTTCAATTCTCTTAGCATGCTGCGTTGAAATTTGCTTTTCTCATTCATGATTTTTTAAGATTTAATAATTATCAATTTAATATATAATTTACAGTTTAACATAAACATCTATTTTAAATCAAAAAACCGAAAATTTACCCTTGCAAACAAACAATATAGTTGTTTTGTGTTTATCTCCTTTCGGTTATTTCTGTTATACCTCTAACCGTATAAGATAATTTTTCTTTGTGATAAATGCATTCTTCTTGATTTAAAACTTGTTGTTTTACACTTTTCAATACAGATACAACAAAAATAGGTTGGGGTTCTTCATAATAACTTAATTTTAATGGTTAATAATTGATTTGTTTCTTTTGGTTTTTAATAGCTTAAGGTGATTCCAACATTTAATTCATTGTTTTTCAATGATTCTTCGTTGTAAATGTCGGAAAAATCACAATGCAAAAATAGACGCTATCCATACCTAAACCTGTCAAATTTGTTTCATCATCATGTATTTTTGATACACCAGTACATTTTTAACGCTATACCGGCACCCTAAAACACAACAAATCCCGGCAGGTTTCTCAACAAGCCAGGAATAATATTATCTTACTAATTAGACCATTACGAGTATAATTTCCTGAAATTGCTATCAGAAAACCTATATTTCAACGTTCAAACTCCCCGGCAACATAAGCCGGTCACTTCATCCTGGTTCCTCCATCTTGGCTCTTGGTTCTTACGTCTTGATTCTTGTATCCTGGTTCTTGTATCTTTGTTCTTATTCAGCATCGTTTCCCAATAATTTGGCATTCCCTCTTATCATCCGGATGCATTTTCTCCAATTTACTTCCATATCATCTATGCCTTGTCGTCGCATCTGATTCGAAGATGTCATAGTGATATCATAGTAGTATCATAGTGACATTGTTGTATATTAACTAAAGTTTCGCAGAAGTTTACTTAAAAAGTCTCCCGTTGTTTAACAGGGACTCTTTCTCCTACCAGGCTGTGCAGAACCTCCTAAGAACCTATTGGAAGGTAAGCCTTCGGGGTTGTCCCAACTGGTAATTTCAGCCATTCTCCAACCAATTAACTTTGTCAACCTTGAGCCTATGCACCTCTATACATCCTGTATAGTTCAGTCTATCTTTAAATAGGGTATAAATAGGGTTTAAATAGGGTACAAATATATGCACATTTTTAATTCAATATGAATTCAATTTATGAATCATATA
>JAUZOM010000079.1 GCA_030706465.1 Bacteroidota bacterium
CCTAACTGAACCCTATCTGAACCCTATCTATACTCCCTTAAAAATGTCTCTATACCTAACATGAGCACCGGCTGAAGTAAGAGGATATTACCCGGGGAGGAAGGACCGGAAATGAAACGACATCAGCAAAAGAGTTGGAATCCGGGTAAGGATCGACTTTAACACCCCGCCAACTTCGTCTGATGGCCGGGTGCCGGATCAATAGTCAACAGAGATTGTCCGGGTGTATAAAAGGGAACACTAAGATAAAAACATATTGGATAAAAGGTGCGATATGGAAATCGCATGTCCCAAGCATGAATTTAATCTTCTTGTTACTGAGTGGATAAAGAACGCGATATGGAAATCGCGTGTCCCAGGTATGAATTTAATCTTTGTATTACTGAGTGCTCTCCCGATTCCCGGGATATTTCATTAGCGGCTTTGAGGTAAATTTTCTGTTTTCAATCGTATAATGAATTAATCTGAATAACGTATAGCATAAGTACCGTAAACCGGATTCCGGGACCGGATTGAAACAGTCCGCGCGGATTAAAATTTAAGCCGGGAGTATATCGGCCTGCTGAAACGGATTCATTGCGCGTAAACTGGCATGAGAGCGGAAGGTAAAGCCTTTGGCCAAAATAAGCCGGCCGTGGAGTTTGCAACGGGTTTATAAAAAGTAAAATAAGCGTATCTTAAATTATAAAAAATAATGGTTTAGCATACTCTATCGGAAGTTTTACTTTAACATGTCGGGTTATACTCCTTAAGTGTACTTTTTATTGAGAACTTCACTTTAAGCGAAGCCCTCAAACCGAATATTCAACGAAAAGTAGACTTTGTATCAGCGATTGAGTTTATTCAGGATTTCGGCTATCCGTTCCACCTTGGTTTCATCATTACGGGCAGCATAAATCCAGTCGATAAAGGCCTTTTGTTCAGCCTCCGGTTTATTTAGGAAGTTCCGGTAGGCCAGGGGCTCCTCCTGCAGGCAAGTCATGAAATCATCGCGGTTCACCGGGGGCAGTTGGTCGGCATACAGAATGACGTGCACCCATTCGCCCTCACTCTTACCAATTGCCTTGCGTATTCCGGCCTTTACGGGTAAGAACATAACCCCGCCACCCATCGACATGAGGTGGTAATTTTTTATTTCATATCCGTCGATAGTTCCTTTTACCTTTACCCAGCCGAAATAAGCATGTTTATCCTTTAAAATCTCCGGAATGACCACAAACGTCCAGCCGCCTTTGCCTGAGAATTTCTCGAGGATGTATTGTTGGTTTACCAACGGGGTTTCGGAGGGATTGTCGGGTTCCATATTTGCCATTCAACTAAGAAAAAAATTGATTGATATAAGTTCGATCTAAATATTAGTCCGTTAGGACTTAACTCCCAATAGAAAAAGGTTGCATGTTGAGTCATTTCCCGTAAGGAATCAACATGTTTACCCCCTGAAAGGGAATTCAATCTCTGAAATAACCTATCGTAACCTGGACAAGTCCGGATCCTAAAAGGCAGAACGCAACTGACGCAAATTTACACAAATCGAAGATGCCAATTTATCGGTATAAAGACTGATATTTCTTCGGTTTTGTAGCACTTTAAATGGCTGGCAGTTTGATCGACAGTTGAATGTTATGTCAGAAAACACACCACCTTGAAAGATAAGATCCTACTGATATAACTTCCCTTCTGGAATATTAATAACTGTATTTCAATCGATTATATAAACACTTCGGTCGAACTCACATTAATTGTTGTTATGGTAAACAACCAATAACCAAGCATTTGATACAACATGGTATACTTTTTTCAATAATATCCTGTATTCTTCTTTCTTTGCCTTTCCGTTGTGGCAGCCGGTACCAGGCAGTCACCAGGGAAACAGGAGTCAGACAGCAGGAATCGTAAATTCAATGACTTCGGTGGTATCTTTCGTCACCCGGAAACGGTTATCCATACGCTGGCCGACAATCCAGACAATCTCACCGTTCGATACCAGCATCCAGCTATGTTTCTTTTCCAGCAGACTTAGTTTATTATCAATGAAAAAGTTACTGACTTTCTTACGTTGCTTCATACCAAAGGGACAGAATGTATCCCCTTCCTGCCAACGGCGCAACAGCAAAGGGAATGCCAGCCTGGAGGCGTCGACATGAATCCTGTTTAATTCTTTTGATACCTGAAATCCGGGTGCAACAAGCAGTTTGTTTATTTTCAAGGAAAACGGCTGCTCTATGATCGTATCTCTTTCCGTGATCGGGTATTCACCGGCAGTATCCTCCTCAATTTCGCTTAGAATCAGGAATTTTCGGTCTTTAAGCAACCGGTGGCTATCGGAGAAAAACACTTTGCCCGATTCTCCATCCAGTTGTTCGGTGATTTGTGCAATCAGGGCCGGACCGAACCCAAAGGGATGCAGGAGTTCATACATCAGGGTGGGAACGTGTACCTGTCTTTTAATGCTATCAATATCCATTTTAATTATTCCGGATTCATTCCGAATCACCTCCTGTTTCATCCGGTCAATAGCTTGCTGATAGACAGCCCAGACGCCTTCGAAACGGTCCAGGGAGTCATAAAGCGTCTGCCGGACTGCCGGATTGATTTCGGTTAAGAGAGGGAGCACTTCCAGGCGGAACCTGTTGCGCTGGT
The DNA here is from genome assembly GCA_030706465.1 of Bacteroidota bacterium. Classification (GTDB taxonomy): domain Bacteria; phylum Bacteroidota; class Bacteroidia; order Bacteroidales; family Paludibacteraceae; genus Paludibacter. The sequence continues at coordinate 2,641 of JAUZOM010000079.1, forward strand.
AGTCGATCGTGGCATTGGTGGAATCCTCGATGTGATCCAGATCATTATGGACGAGATAAGCTTCAATCTCAAGCCGGGTACAACACAAGAGGGGACGTACCACTTTATGATTCCGGGGTTGGATACCAGTAAGGCCTCTTAATCCGGTTCCCCGGATTAAATTCATAAGCAGGGTTTCAATGCTGTCGTCGGCGTGATGGGCCACTGCAATAGCCTGAGCCTCGTGCTGATAGAGCAGTTCGTAGAACCAGGCATAGCGCAAATCGCGGGCAGCCATTTCAATCGATATTTTCTGTTCATCAGCATATTTAATTGTATCAAAATCAATGCTATAATACGGCACTTTCAGGTCATTCGCCAAATTGCGAACAAACAGCTCGTCCCGGTCGGACTCCTGCATTCTCAAATGAAAATTGCAATGTGCTATTATACAGTCATAACCCAATGACAATAAGACATGAAGCAGCACCACCGAATCGGCGCCACCACTCACACCAACAATAATCCGGTCTTTCGGATCCAATAATTGGTGTTTTTGAATGTAAGTTTGAACTTTTTGTTGCATTTTATAGCTGTTTTGGAGTATCTTTGTACTTAATAAACGTATCGACAAAGATATTGTTTTTATTTTATAACTTTTCCGATTTTCTGAACTTTGGAAAAGGTTATGCTAACCGGTTTAACCGGCTTTCTGCCGAAGAAGGAGAAATTCAACAGCAAGAGGCGCAACAGGAAAATGGACAGGATAGATAATATACGGAACGTATTATTCCCGGAAAGTTTTATATTTTACTTTGTGAACCGTGGTGCGTGTGGTAATTTACTTTTACTTTTTAAATTAGCATTCACAAGAAACCCGGCTGAACAAACAAATCAGACAGACATGCAATCATTCTTAGACTTAGTCCAACATCGCCAAAGCGACAGAGCTTACCAGGATAAACCGGTGGAAGCTGAAAAGATAGAACGGATCCTGGAAGCCGCCCGGCTGGCACCTTCGGCTTGTAACTCCCAACCGTGGAAATTCATTGTGGTCACAGACCCGGAAAAACGGTTACAGGTAGCCGATGCTACCTCCAGCAAATTACTTTCGATGAATCATTTCACCAAACAAGCCCCTGTACAATTGGTTGTTTTGGAAGAAAACGGAAATTTCACTTCAAGTGTCGGAGGCTGGATCACTCATAAACATTATCCCCATATCGATATCGGGATTGTAGCCGCTCATATCAGCCTGGCAGCAGCCGATGAAGGACTCGGATCGTGTATCGTCGGCTGGTGTGACGAGAAAAAAGTACAAAAAGCACTCGATATCCCGAAAAACAAACGGGTGATGATGGTGATCCTGCTTGGATATTCGGCCCAACCGTTTCGGGAAAAGAAACGCAAGACCAAAGAGGAGATTGTTTCGTACAATCAATATTGACCCCGCCCCCTAAAGAGGAGAAAAAAATCCTACAGATTATTGATTTTTTAATCATGAACGAAACTCAAAATACAGAAAACAAAAGCAACTTAAATTCCCCTTCAGGGGCCAAGGGTTCTTACTCACAAACCATACAATACCTGTACGACCGCCTTCCTGTATTCCACCACATAGGAAGCGCTGCCTACAAACCTGGCCTCGATAATACAATCGGACTCATGAATGCGCTGGATAATCCACAACGCCAATACCGCACCATTCATATAGCCGGTACAAACGGGAAAGGCTCGGTATCGCATTTGCTAGCCGCCGTATTACAACAGTCGGGCTATAAAACGGGGTTATACACTTCCCCGCATTTGGTTGATTTCAGGGAACGTATCCGCGTAAATGGTGAAATGATCACACAACAATACGTTGTTGATTTTGTAGAACAGCATAAAACCCTGTTCGACACCATCGAACCTTCTTTTTTTGAAGCCACCATGGCCATGGCGTTCGATTATTTCAACGACTGCCGGGTTGATGTAGCCATTATTGAAGTAGGGCTGGGAGGGAGGCTGGACAGTACCAACATTATTCTGCCGGAACTGTCGGTCATAACAAACATTAGCTTCGACCACATGGGATTTTTGGGCGATACGCTTGAAAAAATAGCCTATGAAAAAGCCGGCATTATCAAACGGAACATCCCGGTTGTCATTGGAGAAACTCTTCCCGAGACACGTCCGGTATTTGAAGCGAAAGCTCAGCAAGAAAATGCTCCGGTGTGTTATGCCGAAGAATTTATCCGGGTAAAATTCAAGCAATATGAACAGGGGTACATGCTGGTGGAAACATCTGATAAGATGACTTACCCAATCGGGCTGTGCGGTACCTACCAACTGAAGAATGCAGCTACCGCACTGACTGCCCTTGACCGGTTGAAACAGTTGGGTTTTAATATTCCAAAAAACGCTGTTACAGAAGGATTTAAACGGGTAACAGAAATTACCGGCCTGCAGGGACGATGGCAAATACTGCAGCAGAATCCCACTGTGGTTGCCGATACCGGCCATAATGCCGGAGGTTTCCAGTATATTGCCGAACAGCTCAAATCGCAGCTATACAAAACCCTGCGCATCGTTATCGGCATGGTGAATGATAAGGATATTTCAGCCGTACTGACCTTGTTACCGGTCGATGCGGTCTATTACTTTACCCAGGCAGCCATCATACGGGCACTTCCTGCCGAAGAATTAATGCATCAAGGCGAACGGTATGGTTTACACGGACTGCCTTATTCTTCAGTGGAACAGGCCGTAGAAGCAGCTTTGAAAGAAGCTGAGCCGGATGATTTTGTTTTTATCGGAGGAAGTAACTTTGTGGTTGGGGAAGCATTAGCCAGCCTGACAAACCGGGAAAGCCCGGAACAGCATATAAAATGAATTAAATAAAATATTTTTATAATGAAAGTTTTAAAATCGGATTTTAAGTATTTAGCCCGGCTAATTCTTACCTGGACTTTTTTAAATTTAATACTCAACCTGTTCGGGTTGTTTATGACCAAACATCTCAATAAAGCGGAATATACCCCTTTAGATAACGTAACAAAAGAATTCATCATTCCACTTATTGTTCAAACAGTTTTGTTTAGCCTTTGCCTGTTTGCTGCATGGAAATGGATGAAAGAACGAAAATTTGTTCCCTATCTTTTTGCAGCTTTTCAATTTGTAATTTTTCACCTTATCTTCTTTCTTAATTTAAAGGTACACCAGGGAATCCACTTTGAATCCACTTTTAATAACATTGGCCTAAAATACCTGAGCAACAGCGGACAATACCTCATTGACATACTCTACCTGTATTTTCCTATCAACGGGAATTTTGATAACGGACTGTTTATGCCGGAAAAATTAGGCACCTTTTATATTCACTGGATCTTGTTAAACATAGTCTATTATATCGCATTGACCTGGATCACCCTCCAGATATCAAAACTTCTATTCGAAAGAAAAGATAAAATAAAGGCTAAACCGGAAGATCAGGAGTTATTGGAATCACAAGGTGATATTCTTGAGAGAGAAGAAGCAAGACACAAGAACCAAGAACCAAGAGCCAAGACAATAGACGAAAGAACGGGAACGGGAACAGGGGCCTGACTTACCTGTACCACGGGATAAGAGACACCGACTGGCCTGGAATAGACTCCGTCAGAAATTATGGGTCGATAGAGTACCCGGGGTATTAAAAAACAGGAGATAAACCAATACGTTGTAAACAAAACAGTCCGGACTTCCATTTCAGGAAGTCCGGACTGTTTTTATGATTACAAAGCCAATTGTCGGTTGGCAATTATTTTAAGCGGTCTTTACTTTATATTTAAAGGTTCCCTTTCCTTTTACAATATTGGTCAGCTTCGATTTTAATAACTGACGGCGGATAGGAGTGACCCGGTCTGTAAACAAATGACCTTCCAAATGGTCGTATTCGTGCTGAACCACCCGGGCTTTATAGCCTTCAAATTCTTCCGTATGTTCAACGAAATCAGCATCCAGGTACTTAATTTTGATTTTCTCTGCACGCATTACATTTTCGTGAATACCGGGAATGCTCAGGCAACCTTCTTCTCCGTTGACTTCTTTAGCACTTCGTTCCAAAATAGTCGGATTGATCATCACAACCTTAAAAGCAGCCAGCTCAGGATCATCTTCTTCAAAAGGAGCCAAATCAATCACCAGCAAACGGATTGATAAACCGACCTGTGGCGCCGCCAGCCCAACACCTTCGGCGTGATACATGGTTTCGTACATATTGTTTATCAACGTATTCAGTTCCGGATAATCCGCCGTAACCAATTCGGTATGCTTGCGTAATACGGCATTGCCGTAAGTATAAATGGGTAATATCATATTTAGTTATCAGTTATCAGTCATCAGTTATCAGAAGTTATTAGCAGGTGATAACGGCAACTTCAGTACTTATTTTATTTAATTGTATTAATAATTACGGATCGATTCGAGATAAGACTGCAAAATAATAGTAGCCGATATTTTATCAACCAGTCCTTTATTTTGTCGGTCCTTTTTCTTTAAACCGCCTTCCAACATGGCTTTGTGAGCCAAGACGGAAGTAAAACGTTCATCGACATAAACAAGTTCAATCTCCGGGAACCGACGTTGCAACCCCACTGCAAACGGACGGATATATTGCATGGAGTCCGATTCCTGCCCGTTTAATTGCTTAGGCAAACCAATCACAAACCTTTCAACCGGCTCTTTATCTATGTATTTTTGCAAATAATCCAGGACGTCGTGTACCGGGACTGTATCCAATCCATTGGCCGTAATATGAAGCCTATCAGTGACTGCAAGTCCGACCCGCTTTTGTCCATAATCAATTGCCAGAATTCTTCCCATATTTTTAATTTGCGAGTACAAAGGTACAACTTTTAGTCAAAATTATTTGATTGCAGGGGGCATTGCCTGATTATTTTTAATTCTATAACCCAATTTTTCAAATTTGAAAATATATAAGGTTTATTTTTTACATAATAATATAAATTAATTCCTCGGGTAGTATGCGGGGAAAGCGGAAGAGGCCAATAATTATACGGAATATATACTGTATTTTCGAATCAAATTACAATCTGTAGGCAGATACCTGCATTAAAAATTGAAACATCACAAAATACTGCTTTTAAACATAAATTCAGCCATATCTTTCATCTTAAAAAACTTTTTTAAGTGAAAAAGTTCCATTAATTTTGGGAGAATTTTTTTTTTAAATTTCACGTTTATATATTTATAACTTTAAATTATTTATAGTCATTATGAAACAATTCAAACGGGCTGCCTTGTTGCTTTTTGCGGCATTATTCACATCAGCCAACACGTTTGCCAGCGAGGCAGACATTGCAATTCCGGACTTACATGTCGGTGAATTTCACATTTTCGGTCAGGTGATAAAAGCATGGGACTTTTTGTTCTACGGAGCATTGGTTATTTGCATTACCCTGAGCATTAGTTTATTCTTCTTTTCATACATTAAAAGACTTCGAGCGCATGACTCTATGCTAAAAGTTTCGGAAACCATTTACCAGACCTGCCGTACGTATTTATTGCAGCAAGGGAAGTTTCTGTTGATGCTCTTTGCATTTGTGGCAGTGATTATGTCTTATTACTTTTTAGTGCTCCAGGGCAAAACAGTAGGCACCTTACTATATGTTCTCTTTTACTCTATTTTAGGAATGGGCGGCTCGTATGCAGTAGCCTGGTACGGCATACGTGTAAATACTTACGCAAATTCCCGCACGGCCTTTGCATCCCTTCGCGGGAAACCGTGGGACGTTGTAAACATTCCGTTACGCTCGGGAATGAGTGTCGGCTTATTCCTTATTTCAATGGAATTAATCATGATGGTTATAATCCTGTTATTTGTTCCCCGCGAAATAGTTGGTATTTGCTTCCTTGGTTTTGCTATCGGCGAATCGTTAGGGGCCAGTGTATTGCGTATCGCCGGAGGTATCTTCACTAAAATTGCGGATATTGGGTCGGATTTAATGAAAGTGATATTTAAGGTAAAAGAAGACGATCCCCGTAATCCCGGTGTCATTGCAGACTGTACCGGTGATAATGCCGGTGATAGCGTCGGGCCGACAGCCGATGGTTTTGAGACATACGGTGTAACCGGAGTTGCTTTAATCACATTTATTACCTTAGCGGTGAAAGATCCTGATATACAAGCTAAACTGATTGTCTGGATTTTCGGTATGCGCTTCTTAATGGATTTATGTTCGGGTATTTCTTATTTTATCAACCAAGGCATTTCAAAACGTAAATATAGAGGGATGAAATTTTTTAATTTTGAAGAACCTTTGATGCGTTTGATCTGGATTGGTGCTATCCTGAGTATTTCCACTTCATTTTTTATGAGCCATTTATTGGTAGGTGACCTGGCTGATCCAACTCTTTGGTGGAAATTAGCCGGTATAATCAGTTGTGGTACGCTTGCCGCCGTATTGATCCCTGAATTTACCAAATTATTTACCAGCTCGCATTCCACCCACGTGAAAGAAATTGTAACTGCTTCACGCGAAGGCGGACCTTCTTTGAATATTCTTTCGGGTATTGTTTCCGGTAACTTCGGAGCTTTCTGGACAGGCCTGTTGATTGTCGGACTTATGACCATTGCTTATTTTATCAGTGTATTCGGACATCTTGAATTAGTCCTTGGTCCTCACGCAACAATCTTTGCTTTTGGTTTAGTTGCCTTTGGTTTCTTGTGTATGGGCCCTATTACCATTGCCGTCGACAGTTACGGACCTGTAACCGATAATGCCCAGTCTATTTTCGAACTATCGCAGATTGAACAAATTCCCAATATTACAGCGGAAATAGAAAAAGACTTTGGATTCACGCCTGATTTTGAGATGGGAAAGCATTACCTGGAAGCCAACGATTCAGCCGGAAATACTTTTAAGGCCACGGCTAAACCCGTATTGATCGGAACCGCAGTAGTAGGAGCAACCACTATGATTTTCTCTATTATCCTTCTACTCGAAAAAGTGGGAATGTTAAGCGTTTCCCTTACTTCCGCACCAATTTTATTGGGTCTTATTACCGGTGGAGCTGTTATTTTCTGGTTTAGCGGCGCTTCCATGCAAGCGGTTACAACCGGTGCCTATCGTGCAGTTGAATATATTAAAAGAACGTTCGACTTAAGTAAGAAAGAAGCCGATACCAAGGACTCCATAGCAGTAGTAAAGATTTGTACACAATATGCACAAAAAGGTATGTGGAATATCTTCATTGCATTGATCAGTTTTACGCTGGGATTTGCCTTTTTCGACAGTAACTTCTTTGTGGCTTATCTGATATCAATAGCTTGTTTTGGCTTATTCCAGGCCATTTACATGGCCAATGCAGGTGGTGCCTGGGATAATGCCAAGAAAGTTGTGGAAGTGGATCTAAAGGAAAGAAACACCCCGTTACACGAAGCAGCCGTAATTGGCGACACGGTAGGCGATCCGTTCAAAGATACCTCCTCGGTTTCATTAAATCCGATTATCAAATTCTCTACCTTATTCGGATTATTAGCCACGGAAATTGCATTGAAAATGAAGATTGACGCAACTCATGGTATCGGCACGGATTACAGTGGCTTTATTGGAGCCGGATTCTTGGTTATTGCCCTGATATTTGTATGGCGTTCTTTCTACAGAATGAGAATTCCGCTTCATGAAAAAGCGGAAGTTAAAGAATAATATAAGAAACAAGCTTTTTAATTAACGCCCTACAAGTCCGGATAAAAAGGACTTGTAGGGCATTTTTGTTTATAAAAGCAACAACTTCTTGAAAGAATTTCTTATCTTTGTATCTCTTGAAAATTTAATTAATTATAATAACAATAAACTGATTTTTAAAACTATACATCATTATGCTGAACTGGTTTGAATGTAAGATTAAGTATGAAAAGACTGCCGAAGAAGGCAAAATAGTCAAAGTAAGTGAAGCTTATTTGGTAGATGCCTTATCTTTTACCGAAGCAGAAGCTCGCATCAATGAAGAAATGAAACCTTTTATCAGCGGAGAATTCATTGTTTCCAACATTCGAAGGGCCAAGATCAACGAACTTTTTGCAAACGAGAACGGAGATAAGTGGTACCGTTGCAAGGTGTATTTTATCTCCCTCGACGAAGAAAAAGGCATTGAAAAACGTATTGCTACCACCATGATGGTTCAGGCCAATGATGTAAAAGAAGCCTGGGATGGTTTAAATGAAGGAATGAAAGGTTCCATGGCCGACTACCAGGTGGCTGCCATTACGGAAACAACCATCATGGATGTGTTCCCATTTGCTGCACCCCAGGGATAAAAGACAGTTGATTCGTGATATTCATAGTTAGTGATAGTTATTTAGCTACGCCGTTATTAATTGTTCGTTATTGATAACGCAACCAAAGGGAATAAATAACTATGATTAACTATGAAATAACAACCTAATAACCCTTCAGAATAATGTCTATCCAGCAAAACATACAAGAAATCAGAAAACACATTCCATCGCATGTGCGTTTGGTATGTGTGTCGAAATTTAATCCGAACGAATCAATTATAGAAGCTTATGAAGCAGGTGAAAGAGTTTTTGGCGAAAGTAAGGTCCAGGAGTTATGTGGCAAACAGGAAACCCTCCCAAAAGATATTGCTTGGCATTTCATTGGGCATCTTCAAACTAATAAAATTAAGTTTATTGTTCCTTTTGTTTCGTTAATTCACGGGGTTGATTCTTACAAACTGTTGGCTGAAATTGACAAGCAAGCTGCGAAAGCAGGAAAAACAGTAAATTGCCTGCTTCAAATACACATTGCCCGGGAAGAAACCAAATTTGGATTTTCAGCCGAAGAATTACTGGAAACATTGAATGCCGGTGAATGGAGAAGCCTGAAAAATGTCACTATATGCGGATTAATGGGCATGGCAACTTATACAGATAACCGGGAACAGATCCATACCGAATTCCGGAGTTTAAAAGTGTTGTTTGATCAGGCGAAAGGACAGTATTTTAATGATAAGCCTTCTTTCTGTGAACTGTCCATGGGTATGTCCGACGATTATCAACTTGCAATAGAGGAGGGAAGTACTATGGTTCGTATTGGAAGTTCTATTTTTGGGCATAGGGTCTATTAAGCTTAATACCAATAGGCTGTCGTTTAACTTCTATCAATAATACATTTCCAGCAATAAGCTTTTTATTAGGCTGAATTGTTTAGAATTTGCATTTTTCTATTGTCGTTAGTCTTATGTCCAGGCTCCCCTTGTCTATTCTATCCGACCAAACACCTATATTTGTATCTAAATTCAACTCTTAAAACATCATTCAGTAGCATATGGCTCAAATACTTTTCCTCCTGATTATCATCATCCTCGTTGCTGATTTTGCCCTGGAACGTTATCTGGCATTCTTAAATATCAAACAATCCGGCAAAGAACTTCCGGTCATCCTACGCGACATCTATGATCCTGAAAAATATGCCAAACAGCAAGACTATTTCAGGACCAATTCCCGGTTTGGAATGTTGACAAGCAGTTTCAGTTTTATTATCATCCTGATCATGTTTGCCTTTGGTGGTTTTGTCCTGGTGGATAATTTTGTACAGCAATACGTACAAAACCCGATCTGGACACCAATACTATTCTTTGGCATCCTGTTTCTGGCAAATGATATCCTGAATATCCCATTCGAAATCTATGATACTTTTGTTATTGAACAGAAATTCGGATTCAACAAGGTAACTCCAAAACTGTATATCCTGGATAAGTTGAAAGGCTTGGGTATGACTATCGTATTGGGAGGAGGCATCTTGTTTGTCATTATCTGGATTTATACACTTACACCCACTTATTTCTGGTTGCTTGCGTGGGCTGTTGTTACTGCATTTAGTCTTTTCATGACTATGTTCTATTCCCAGCTAATTGTTCCCCTGTTCAATAAGCAAACTCCGCTGGAAGCCGGCGAGTTACGTACGGAGATTGAGAAATTTGCTGCCAAAACAGGTTTCAAACTGGATAATATCTTTGTAATTGATGGTTCGAAACGTTCCACCAAAGCGAATGCCTACTTTAGCGGATTAGGGAGTAAAAAACGTATTGTGTTGTACGACACCTTGATGGATAAGATGACGGTCGAAGAAATTGTAGCCGTACTGGCTCATGAGGTGGGGCACTATAAACACAAGCACACCCTGATTAACTTCATGATTTCCCTTCCATATACCCTGTTATTATTCTTTGCATTCGGATATATACTCCAGAGTGATGCCTTTGCTCAGGCATTGGGAGGAGATGCAGCTTCTTTTCACCTCAATGCATTAGCATTTAGCATCTTGTATTCGCCTATTTCGCTTATCTTAGATACTTTCATGAATGTCCTGTCGCGTAAGTTTGAATATCAGGCAGATGCATTCGCCGCTTCACACGGTTATGCACCACAATTGGAATCCGGATTAAAGAAACTGTCGGCAACTTCTTTAAGTAATTTAATGCCCCATCCATTGTATGTATTCTTTCACTATTCGCATCCGACACTTTATCAACGAATAACAAAATTAATTCACAATGCATAATTTATAATTAAAAAGTATATGAAATGATCTGTATCATATTCTCAAATTTAATTATGAGTGATGAATTATGCATTATAAATAAAAGATTATGCTTCTTGGAATAATGGGTGCCATGCCCGAAGAAATGGACAAAATAATTGCAGCTATTCATAACAAGAAAATTGTAGAAAGCGGCAGCCGTGTTTATTATCGCGGGGAATTGTATGGACAGGAAGTAGTGGCTGTCTTTTCACGCTGGGGAAAAGTGGCAGCTGCAACAACAGCAACCAACATGATTCTGAATTTCAAGGTCGATCGGATTATCTTTACGGGCGTTGCCGGCGCCGTGTCCCCTGAACTGAATGTAGGGGATATCGTGGTTGGCCAACGATTATTCCAACATGACATGGATGCACGTCCGTTAATGCAACGGTTTGAAATACCTCTTACCGGCAAGGCTTCTTTCGAAACATCCAAGGAAAATGTGGATATCCTGTCACTGGCTGTAAGCAACTTCCTGGAAAATAACAAAGAATTTCTCCAACTGCTATCCGGACAAGGCATTGCCCATCCTAAAATGCTGGCTGGCGATATCGCCAGTGGCGATCTGTTTATTTCGAGTAGCAAAATGAAGCATGCCTTAGTAAAAAACCTTCCTTCCGTACTGTGTGTCGAAATGGAAGGAGCAGCCGTTGCTCAGGTTTGTGATGATTATGGCGTTCCGTTGACAGTTGTACGCGTTATTTCCGATACAGCCGATGAAAAGGCTCACATTACAGCTATTGGTTTTGTGAATCAACATGCAGGGGATTATTCACTGTCCATTCTGAAAGAATACATCTCTCTGATTCATAATTCATAATCAGGATCGGGTAGGGGATAAGCCATAAAAATACCGGATTAGTTTAAACCAATCCGGTATTTTTATGGCTTATCTTGTTTTACAACGTCAATATACAATTTTATATCGGTAAAAATACCTCCTTTTCCTAATAACGACTCATTGTTGTAAAGTCGTCGAATTACTTCCTGGCGCCTCGTGGCATCGGGGATTAAATCCTCCATACTAGGAGCCTTTGTTCTCTTCTTTTTTTCCATGTCCAAAATTATTACTTTTTTTTGATCCCTAATTTTGACACACTTTTCTGAAGATACCTAAGTCGGGACGCAGTCTTATTTCAGTCTTATTTTAGTTTAGGTATAGAGGGGGTTCAGTTAGGGTTCAGTTAGGGTTCAGTTAGGGTTCGGATAGGTAGACCTAACTGAACCCCCTCGAAACCCTATCCATACTCCCGTTGAAATGTCACTATACCTAAACTGGAATACGGCTGAAGTAAGAGAATACTACCCGGGGAGAAAGGACAAAAAAAAGAAACAACATTAGGTAAAGAGCAGGAATTCGGGTAAGGATCGACTTCAACACCCCGCCAACTTCGTCCGATGGCCGGGTGCCGGTTCAATAGTCAACAGAGATTGTTCAGGTGCATAAAATAGATCATTCGGTTATTCCACCTACTTAGTATGCACCTGTTTGTCCTTCAATAAAAGTTTTCCGGTTTCTAGGATACACATAACTTGAAATTATCTGTATTATTTATCCGGTTTTCATTTCTTTCCTGTTATCTTTGTTATCATTATCTTTAATTAATATAAAATTTTATGGAATCAATGCCGAAAATAAACAAAGTAAAAATCCGGCCCTTACAGATAGAGGACTACACACAATTAGCACAAACCTTTTCCCGAACTTATACCGATGGAAGTGATGTATTCTGGACTCACGAACAAATAGAAAAATTAATTCGTATTTTCCCCGAAGGACAAGTTGTTACCGTGGTGGATAATAAAATTGTAGGATGTGCCCTTTCCATCATTGTAGATTACGATAAAGTAAAAAACGATCATACTTACGCTTTGGTAACCGGACAGGAAACATTTGATACGCACAACCCCCAGGGGAATATACTTTATGGTATCGAAGTCTTTGTACATCCCGAATTCCGCGGACTTCGACTGGCACGAAGGATGTATGATTACCGGAAAGAAATATGCGAGACGCTTAACCTCAAAGCAATTATGTTCGGAGGCAGGTTGCCGAATTATCACAAATATGCGGACGATCTGCGGCCTAAAGAATATATCCAGAAAGTTCGCAAGAAAGAGATCTACGATCCGGTGCTTACCTTCCAGTTTTCCAATGATTTCCATGTGCGCAAAGTGATGACTAATTACCTCCCCAATGATGAGGAGTCAAGACATTATGCCTGCCTGTTGCAGTGGGACAATATCTACTATCAACCACCCACCCAGGAGTTTCTTTCTCAGAAAACCACAGTCAGGGTGGGATTGGTACAATGGCAGATGCGTAGTTACAACACCATAGACGATGTATTTGAACAAATAGAGTTTTTTGTAGATGCCGTGTCGGACTATAAAAGTGATTTTGTGCTTTTCCCGGAGTATTTTAATGCTCCGTTAATGGCTAAGTTTAACCATTTGGGCGAATCGCAGGCTATCCGTAAGTTGGCCCAATATACCAACGAGATGCGCAAACGATTTATTAGCTTGGCAATCAGCTACAACATAAATATCATTACCGGCAGCATGCCTCAACTTCGCGGGGATGATCTTTACAATGTAGGCTTCCTTTGCCGTCGGGACGGCACCTTCGACACTTACGAAAAAATCCATGTTACCCCTGATGAAATCAAAAGTTGGGGACTTTCGGGAGGAAGAATCATAAAAACGTTCGATACCGATTGTGCTAAAATAGGGATACTTATTTGCTATGACGTGGAATACCCCGAACTGACCCGTATTATGGCCGACCAGGGTATGCAGATACTCTTTGTGCCTTTCCTGACCGACACTCAAAATGGATATTCCCGCGTACGGATTTGTGCACAGGCCCGGGCTATCGAAAACGAATGCTTTGTTGTCATTGCCGGTAGTGTGGGTAATCTGCCCCGGGTGCACAACATGGATATACAATATGCCCAATCGGGAGTGTTCTCACCCTGCGACTTTGCCTTCCCGACTGATGGAAAATGTGCGGAAGCAACCCCGAATACCGAGATGATTCTGGTATCGGATGTAAACCTGGACTTATTAACCGAATTGCATACGTACGGTTGTGTACGAAATCTGAAAGACCGTCGGAATGATCTTTATGAACTTCGATTAAAAAAATAAATCCTGTTTTACTTTTTAGGTTGATGAAATCGGCAAAAAGAATAAAATTGCTAACTCCAACCTTAAAATGAAGGCCGCATTTATTTGTAAATTATGTATTGAATTATAATCTATTACAGAAATATTTAATGTAATTTTACAGTAAATTATTTTTACAATTATAGTCAACTTAATTATTCATTAAAAGCAAAGAAAGGAAATTAAAAATGATCTATTTGTATGTAGCAATTCTTGTCGTCCTCGTGTTTTTTGTTGGGGTTAAAATTGTACGCCCCACCGAGCGTGGATTAATTGAAAGATTAGGTAAGTACAATAAATTTGCCAATCCCGGTTTTCACTGGATTATTCCGGTCATCGATAAAATGTATATCGTAAATGTCACCGAACAAATGGTAAATGCCGATCCGCAGGAGATCATTACCAACGACAACCTGAATGCAAGTGTCGATGCGCAAGTATACTTCCGGGTGAAAAATGAAGAAGAAAGCGTTAAAGGTGCTGTCTACAATGTCAATAATTACAAATGGCAGATTGTAAACCTGGCACGTACGACCCTCCGTAACATTATAGGGACTCTTACACTTAAATCGGCCAACAGCGAACGGGGAAAAATCAATGCAGAACTTTACAATACGCTGCATAATGAAACTAAAAACTGGGGTATTGAAATCGTTCGTACCGAATTAAAAGAAATCGATCCGCCCAAAGATGTTCAGGAAACCATGAATAAAGTCGTAAAAGCTGAAAATGAAAAGATTGCAGCTATAGATTCTGCTACAGCTGCCGAAACTGTTGCTGACGGCATCAAGCGGGCTAAAATTAAAGAGGCTGAAGGCTTTAAACAATCCAAGATACTGCATGCCGAAGGGGAGGCTGAAGCCATCCGTCTGGTAAATGAAGCTGCCGATAAGTATTTTATCGGAAATGCCCAATTATTACGGAAACTGGAAGCTGTTGAAACATCACTCTCGACAAATGCCAAAATAGTGATCCCCACAGGTACCGAACTGGTCAATATTATCGGTGAAATGGCTGGAGGAATATTACCCCTGGAACGCAAACCAAAAGAAAAATAACGATTCAATTTAAAATGAAAATCTCCTATCCGGTTATCATCGAATAGGAGATTTTTTATATACTTTTCGGGAAAAAGATGGCATTACGTAAATTAGACAACTTTTCTTATAAATCTGCTTATACCGTGTCACGTTCGACAAAAGTTGTCAAATCGTCCTGTTAGTACGATATTTCCACCCTACTTTTATACGTTTTCTCATCATCCAGATGATCTATGATATAGTGAGCCAGGTCCGAACGGTTCAGGGAAGAAGGATCGGGCAGATATCCATTGATACTGGTACGGTACTTTCCTGTTTTGTCTCCATCCAGGAGCCTGGGAGGACGGATGACTGTCCAATTCAGGTTCGATTCGCGCAGAACCTTTTCCATCTGCAGCATATCGGCATAAATGTATTTGAATATCCGCTGTATAGAGTATTTCATAATCAGTTTGGTGATAAAAGAAGCACGAGGGGATATTTCTACACCACTCGATGACAGGCAAATAATCCGGTCCATACCTACTTTTTGCATAGCCTGCATGATATTCGTTACCCCTTGGGAATAAACCGTGGTGGGTTCCTTTTTATGTGTTCCCAGAC
>JAUZOM010000008.1 GCA_030706465.1 Bacteroidota bacterium
ATCTTTTCAATGCAAATAATGTTGTATTGCGCTTCAAAATTATGAAACATAATTTTAAACAACAAATGTCATTTTTATAAAAATCAGAGCTTCTGTCGAAAAGCAGGACTAGGTGGTCAAAAAGCATGGCTATGTTGCAAATAAAGTGACTAAGTTTTTCGGCGGAAATTTCTGAATTGCATTTAAACTTATCCAAAGGTTGGAACTTTGGATAAGTTGACAATAAAAAAAGGAGCTTCCAATTGAGGAAGCTCCTTTTTTTATAAAATATCTGATTTTAAAATCTGTAACGAGCTGCTAAGCAAATGCCATCAACAGAAGGATTGAATCCGTTCAACACATAGATTCCGGGACGGTAATCCAACGAAAGTGTAATCGGTATTTCAAATTTATATTCAATGCCTATCTGGCCAAGAATACCCAAGCCCGCAACATGGCCAGCATTACGATTCGTGTTGTAATCAAAGTTATAGGAACCTATTCCGGCACCTACACCGGCGTACCAATTAAAACCATCGGCCAGGTCGGATAAATTCCAAACCCATTGGTAGACTCCGTTTAACCCAAACCCCCAACTATTCAGACCTAGGTCAACTTCCAACCGATGATCTTTATTAAGAGGCTGCTGATAGGATATTTCGCCTCCATATCCGAATCCTCCGCCAAAACGAATACCAATTGCCTTATTATCCGCCTGAGCCCTGAGAGCTCCTACCATACTCACAAACAACGTGAGTGTTAAAAAAAATCTTTTCATACCTTTTTTATATTTAAATTGTTACTATATTAAAATTAGGGATACTGATTGTGCAAAATTAAACAAAATCAATAAAACGATTGTTCAAACCGGTCATTGATTCGCGTTTTTTAGTAGGATTTTGTTGATTTCTATTTTTATTATATACTCCGGTTTGTCTATTAAACAAACGTTCATAACTGGTCTCTTAACAGAGAAGAATTATATCCGGATTATGAACGACAAACAGATAGTTATTATTACATCACAAAACAAAAATTTAGTCCCATTAAGTTGTTTTCTTGCTAATGTTCTTCAAACCAAATGTAATGTTCTATAAAAAAGGGTGTAATAATCTATTTTTTGCAAAAATAGATAACGGTAGAATTACCAACTATTGGAAACTTTCTATCTTTGTAATTGTTTCAAATAATAAAAGCTTACAAAACAATAGAGAACATGTTAGAATCTCATCAGTATCTGCGTCAATTTTCCATTAAGCCATCGGTACAACGTTCGGCAGTCATGAATTTTTTGTTGAAAAACCGTATTCACCCAACCATTGATGAAATCTATATGGCATTAAGTCCCACTATGCCTACTTTGTCGAAAACAACAGTCTATAATACACTTGACTTATTTGTTGAGCGAGGGGCAGTACGCGCTTTGTCCATTGACGAAAAGAATGCCCGGTATGACGTGGATATATCAGCTCATGCCCATTTCAGGTGCCGTCGTTGCGGTGCAATCCATGATATTTTCAATTTAAATGCCGCCCTGTTCCAGGCGCCTGAAACTACCAAATTCAAAATCGATGCAGTAGAAATTTTCTATTTGGGTACTTGCGAAAAATGCAGTGGAAATTAACTTCACAAAGACGTTACTAACCGACATCATCTTTCCTTGTGTAGTGACTATGTTTCTTATCCGAGAAGATTTAAATAAAGAAAGGCAATTGCATAAAAATGTAACTGCCTTTTTTTATTCGGAACATCACCTTCCATGTCAAGGCATCCCCCATTCTTTGCTCCTTCAACAGACATATTAAGAGCAAGGATAATAGTAATCGGTACTTCTTATTAAATGCAAGTCGTTGCAACGAATCTTGTATCAGAATCAGATTAATCCTTCACACAACGGACATACAACCCGTTTAGTCGTTGGCTGCCGCTCCTACCTACTCCGGAGCCATTACAGCCTACGCTTCTGAAATATGAATATATACCGTCTTGCTGGGTAGAAGTCCACCAAAAAACTCCGATACCAATAGCATCGAAAGTCCCATCATTATTGCCCCGGTTACCCCCCGGAAGGGCTGTAAAGCCGGTTTCATTTGTAGCCCCAATATTCGGGCTCATCCAATGAGTAGTACCGGTTTCCTTTAGCTTTCCACCTGCTACATCGGCACCCAAAAAGGTTGTAAGCGTAGTCCATTCGGCATCGGAAGCTACATGCCATCCAGCAGGAGCTAACTTGCCGGTGTTTACGGCATACCAGTTGTACAGCGCCCCGTAGGTATTTTTATAAGAAATGGAATCATTATTATACCAACAATATCCCGGCGTTGACAAATTCGCCCAGTCACCTTGATTCCTTGCCAAAGGAATACCCGTGCCATCATTAAATTTTGTAGTTTTCAGATTTTCTACCATCCATGTTTGCGTGCCAATTCTAACACTGTTGTAGACATTGCCATCTGCATCGATAACCGTTTGCGTTGTTGTAAAGCTAACCGAATCGCCATATGCCGTTCCGACACTATTCGTTGCATAAGCTCTTGCATAATAAGTAGTATTAGCCGTCAAACCCGTGATAAGACTTGGATATGCGCCGATGCCTGTTCCGTCTGTTGTTTTGCTGTCTGTTATAGTTGGATTAGGCGATGTGCTCCAACAAACACCACGTGCTGTAATGGTTGTTCCTCCATCAGCCGATATATTACCCCCGCTGATAGCGGATCTATTGCTTAGTGAAGATGCCGCTGTGGTGATAAGCGTAGGAAGTGCCAATGTATCCTTAACACAACGCAGGGAGAAGCCGGCTGACTTATTATAGCGGTTTCTGCCCACATTGATAAAATTGAAGCTCATGCCCCTGTTCCAACCATTGCAAGTACCGTCATCGGAAAAACCCCACCAGTAGCCGTAGTTACCTATGCCATAGAACCCGCCATCATAGTTTCCACGATACCCACCCGGAAGTGCAGAGAAACCGACTCTGTTCGTAGCATTTGCATTCGGGCTCGCCCAGTCTGTGGTTCCTGTTTCTTTTAGTTTTCCTCCGGACATACTTTCACCACCCAGAAAGGTGGTCAGCGTTGTCCACTCTGCATCAGAGGGTACATGCCAACCTGCGGGAGCAATATTACGGCTGTCAGCTAGAGCATACCAGTTATACAGTTTACCGTATTTTGCAACATTCACGGCATCATTGTTGTAATTACAGCAAGCGCCGGTACCCAACAATAACCAGGTGTCATTATCCGTAACATTCGGGATACTTTCGCCGTTACGATATTTTGTAACTTTCAGGTTCTCTACCATCCACGTTTGGGTTCCTATCTTTACGCTATGATACACATTCCCATCGATGTCGGTCAGTGTCTCCTGAACGGGAGCATTATAATCTTTATAAAACGTAATACTGTCGATTTCGGAAACTGCCCGCTTTGTGACTACAACACCGGATTTATACACGTATAAGGTATCTTGAGCCAAAGCAAACTGGCAACTTAAAAATAAAATCAGGAAGAAGGCTCCAACTATTTTCATACTATCTCTCCTACGTTTAATATTTTATAAACTTATGAATTTCAATCTTGTCCCCCTTTTGTACCCGGCATAGATAAAGCCCCTTCTGAAATGATTCCATGGGAATATCGAAATAATTAACCCCAGGTTGGCTTTTCAGGGATTGTTGGTATAATACCCGGCTCTGAATATCTATTAACTGGAGTTGCACATTTTCTTCCGTTGCCGATTCATATCTTACTTGTAGCTTGTCTTGGACCGGATTTGGATAAAGCATCACATCCGTCTCCGCGGGGTTAACTTCATTATTGGAAGTTATTTCTGTAAAGGTCAGATTACGGATATTCAGCAATGCAAAATCAGTATTGCTACCATCTTTCTGACTGACCGTCATGTTTCCGGAAGTAAATACAAGCTTATGAAGGTTGCTTAAAACAAATGATGCTTGCGTCCCCGATTTCTCGTTTACGTTGAGCGTTGTTTGCCCTCGCAATCCTGGTAATCCAAGGACTAACAGAAAGACAATGGTCGTCCAAGTTATTTTGTTCTTTTCCATAATCTGATTTATTATATTCCTAACTTTGAAAATCAGCCTTAAAAGTTTTGTCCGGCTAAAAAACAGCTAACAGTCATCATTAAAGCCGTATTTAAATCCTTTTAAAACAACTATATAAACTCTTTATAGCAGGTCTTTATTTCCTCACGTTACTCCCTGGTAGAAAACAGGAAAGCAAAAACACATTCCTTATTTTCTTATTTTGAAAGTGTTCACTACTAATTCAATGATAGCCTGTGCAAATATACAAAACAAAAAGAAATGGTACAATTTTTTATAAAAATATTTCTAAAAAATCTAAACAAACACGCTCTTAAGAAGGTGGAATAACTGAATGTCCTGTTTTATACAGCTGGACAATTTATGTTGACTATTGATCCGGCACCCGGCCATCGGACGAAGTTGGCGGGGCGTTGGGCTCGATCCTTCACCGGATTCCAGCTCGTTAACTGATGTTATTTCATTTCGGGTCCTTCCTCCCCGGGTAGTATTCTCTTTCTTCAGTCTTACTTCTGCCGAGGCTCATGTTAGGTATAGAGGTATTTCAACAGGAGTATAGATAGGGTTTGGATAGGGTTCAGTTAGGTCTACCTATCCGAACCCTATCCGAACCCTATCCGAACCCTAACTGAACCCTAACTGAACCCCCTCTATACCTAAACTAGAATAAGACTGGAATAAGACTGCATCAAGACTGAGAATACTCCCTCTTTTGATAGAAGAACAGTGGATAAAATAGCTCAAAGCATAAATTTACACAAATAATATAATTCCACAACTATAACTGTTGATAAAGTCAACAATTATAGTTACCTTTGCCGCGTACAAAAGTTAAGACCATGAAAAATCAAAAAGCGCCTTTTGGGATGACCGTTGCAGGAATGATGCGTGAAGTGCTGCGCTTACTAAAAAAATCGACTGCAGAACATGCTGAAATAAAGATTACCCTTGAACAACTTGGATTATTGCTTGTTATTTTCAGCAGCGAAAACGAAGTGATCCAACAGGATCTGGCCTGTTCTATGGGAAAAGACAAATCGGCCATACTACGCACGATCGATATGATCGAATCGAAAGAACTGGTTAAGAGAGTATCGGACACGACGGACCGGCGGAAAAAATACCTGATGATTACCAAAAAAGGAGAACGGGTCATTGAACAATATCTCGAAATTGAGCTTGAATTAACCACTGAACTTCAAAAGGGCCTGACCGAAGAAGAAATGGCTACTTTTTACAAAGTGGTAAATCATATTAAAGACAAAGCAAAAACAATTTAATATTTTCAGGCAACTGGTTGACTTAATCAATAATTGACAGATAAAACAATTTAAAATTGAAAAAATTGAAGTAACAAAGATTGAAGTAACGGAGTATTCGAAGTAATTTTGCATCCCGATTATCCAATCTGCTAACCGGGGTATCAAAAAATTCAGTATCGCCTTAAATCATTGCGAAGGATGGAGAAAGAAATAATGTTGCCTTTCCGGAATTTATGACATTCAGTTCTCTCCCGGTCTCTTCCAAACCTTAAATCGACATCTTTACAGCTATTTTTCGCGAAGTAAGAATATGGATCGAATACTTCCGGATAACAGAGTTGGAAGCAAGAAAAATAATCTCCGCCTATACGGGATATTGTTTATTTTCTATTATTTCTATAACGCGTTATTTTAAGTAACTTATACCTGTCTGCACGACAAAACTCCTCTGAGTAATGATTTTGCCGAGGACTATTAAGAAAATAGTTTTTAATCAGGACTGTAACTGCCAGTCATTAACTATATAATTGAATGATTTTTAAATTGATGAGAATAAGAATAGCCATTCTGTTCATTTTTCTATGTTTTACCCCACTACTGGTTTTTTCTCAAGCAGATAAACAAGAAGTTTTAAAAGGAATTGTATATGATGCTCAAACTAATGAGCCCATACCATCTGCTTCTATTAGCTTGCTGAACCAGGAACAAGGTACCCGGGCCAACAAATATGGCAAATTCAGTTTGCCCCTAAATTCGTCCGCATTGGCAAAGGGGCAACTAAAAGTCTCTTGTGTAGGTTATAAAACCGAAATCCTATCATTACCCAACAACAATAAAGAACTCGAAATACGGCTAACGCCCCAGACACAGGATCTTAAAGAGGTAACTGTCAAAAAGCAAAAGTACATCAACAAAAACAATCCGGCCGTAGAATTGATTCAGCAGGTGATTGCAAATAAAAACAGAAATAAAAAGGAAGCTCTGGACTATTACGAAAATGAAAAATACGAGAAAGTCCAGTTTGCAATAAACAATATCACTCCTGATTTAAAAAAGAAGAAAATATTTAAACATTTCCAATTTGTGTTTGACAACATCGACTCCCTTAAGAATAATGGGAAGAAAATATTGCCCATTTACCAAAAGGAAGTGATTTCAACTTACTATTACCAACGATCGCCGCAAAAGGTAAAAGAAATTGTGAAAGCTCAAAAAGCGGTATCATTTGCCGGACTCGACAACAAGGGGATCGAAGATAATATTAAGTACCTGTATCAGGATATCAACATCTACGACAACAATATATCCTTTTTATCCAATCAATTTTTAAGTCCTATTGCCGGTTCGGCACCGGTCTTTTACCGGTATTACATCCTGGATACTATTCAATCCGGAGCCGACAAATGCGTAAGGATGTATTTCGGATCCCGGAACAAGGTGGATATGCTTTTCCAGGGATATTTGTATATTATGCTGGATGGAAGTTATGCTGTCAAGAAAATTGAATTATCGGTCAGCAAAGACATAAACCTAAACTGGATAAACGATGTGAAGATCGTCCAGGAATTCGAAAAGACACCAAGCAATAATTGGATGTTGGCATCGGACCAGATATCCATCAACTTTGGATTGACGAAGAAAAGTCGCGGGCTTTTCGGGCAGAAAATAGTGTCGTATACAAATTACAAGTTTAAGCCGGAAAAGCCAGAGAACGTGTTCAAGGGACAGAGTCTTCAGATACTCGACAGCGCCAAACGAAGGAGCAATGATTATTGGGATTTGCACCGGCAGCTCAAACTTAGTAATTCAGAAGCCGGAGTTTATACCGCGATGGATAGCGTTCAAAAAGTTCCGGTCTTTAAACGGGCAATGAACATTGCCACCGTTGTATTGTTTGGATATGAAGACTTAGGCAAATATGAGATCGGACCTGTCAATACATTTTATATGTATAATCCGATTGAAGGGGTCCGGTTACGGTTTGGGGGAAGAACCACGGATAAATTCAGCAAAAAGATAAATCTGGAGGACTATGTGGCGTATGGATTCACCGATAACCGGTTTAAGTATTATCTGGGTGCTTCCTGGTCGTTTACAAACAGAGGATTATTGGAATTTCCCGTTAAATCGCTCAAGGTGAGTTATCAGAATGAAACACAGTTACCTGGACAGCAAATGCAATTTTTAATGGAAGATAATTTTCTTTTATCCATAAAAAGAGGTGTGAATGATAAACTGTTTTACAATAAGACCCTCAAAGTGGAACATCTGAATGAGTTTGAAAACCACTTTTCGTATACGCTGGGCTATAAGTTTACCAACGAAGCTCCCGGAGGAACTTTACGTTTCAATTACACCGACTATTTGGCCCAACGCAACGATGTGAATAGCCTTAACATATCGGAGTTTTACCTTAATTTGCGCTATGCACCAAACGAAAGTTTTTATCAGGGAAAAACTTTCAGGATACCCTATTTCAGTAAATATCCTATTTTCGAATTAAGATACAACGTCGGATCCAAGCTTTGGAAAAATGATTACAATTATCAGCTACTCCGTTTCTCAATCCGAAAGCGGTTCTTATTATCGGTTTTAGGTTATTCGGACGTTGTATGGGAAGCCGGAAAGCTATTTGGAAAAGTACCCTATCCACTTTTGAACATGCCGCAAGCCAACCAGACCTATTCCTATCAAATAGAGTCATACAATATGATGAATTTTCTGGAGTTTGTAACCGACCAATATACTTCGTTGTTGATAGACCACACATTTAACGGATTCTTCTTTAATAAGATACCCTTAATTAAGCATTTAAACTGGAGGGAAATTGTCACCTGCAAGGTTCTGTACGGAGATGTAACAAAAAACAATGATCCACGGAATAACAGTGATTTATTCAGATTACCGGTCGAACCGGATGGCACCCCGACGACCTACACCCTGGGCAAGATTCCTTACATTGAAGGAAGCATAGGGATTGGCAATATATTCAAGTTTTTCAGGGTTGATTTTGTAAAACGGTTTACATACCTAACCAATCCGCATGTATCGGAATACGGGCTGAGGATGCGATTCAGGTTTGATTTCTAAAAAAACCATAAATTAATATTACTAAAAGGGCTCAACATAAAAACGCTTCTTGAGAGCAGCCGGTATAAAAACAACAGGTTAATTAATTATTTTACAAAGTTTTAATCATTATCAGATATTATAACTGCAACTTATTAAAAAATAGCATCACGCTATAAAAGCAAACTAAAGATGAAGTCAACTGAAATATTTAGAAACATATCAAAACTTTTTTTTGTACCTTTATGTGGTTTTTTTACATATATCGGGAACGCAATAGGAGTTTGTCCAATCCTAAGAAAAACAACATTTTACAATAAAAGAAAGACTCACCCAAAATAATTTATATACGTAACACGATTAATAACATGGAATCAGAAAATAATCAGTCGATTAGCGACGTTTTAAAAACCATTTCCCAGGACAGGGGACGAACCAATATACTCAGAAAATACGAACAAAGGGCTCTTGCTTACTTGGTTCAACGGATTCCGTCGTGGATGAGTTCTGATATGCTGACAGCAATTGGATTCTTAGGAAGCATCATTATTTTTGTAAGTTTTATTTTGGCGACTTACTTTGGTGGAGTGTACCTTTTATTAGGCGTTTTGGGTTATCTGGTCTGTTGGTTTGGCGATTCACTTGATGGCCGGGTGGCTTACTACCGAAACAAGCAACGAAAATGGTACGGGTTTGCACTCGACCTGACAACCGATTGGATAGGTATTGTTCTGATGGGTTGGGGATTTGTAATTTATGTTGACAACCAATGGGAAATACTGGGTTTCTGTTTTGTCGTTTTATATGGTTGGGAGATCCTTACAACCTTACTCCGCTACAAAATCACCGATAAATACTCCATCGATTCGGGACTATTGGGGCCAACCGAAGTGAGGATTGTCATTTCGCTCATATTAATACTGGAAGTTCTCGTGAAAGGCTCAATTTTGTATTCTACAGCACTAGCCTGTGCAATACTATTTATTACAAATTTTTCAGACACTAACAAATTATTAAAGTTGGCCGATGTTCGCGATAAAGAAGAAAGAGAACACAATCATAACAAATAGATTATTTGAAAGAATAGCCTTCTCTGGCAAAGTACTAGAGAACAAAACAGTATCAAATAAATTATTTGAAAAAATATTTATTTTTGGCAAAGCCCAAGTTTCAGCGTTTATTGGTGGTGTATCTGATTATGCGATAATGGTTTTTGCCACCGAATTCTTTCATGTTCATTACACTATATCTATAGCCATTGGAGGAACTATCGGCGCTATCGTAAACTTCAGTTTAAACAGGAAATGGACATTCCAATCGAAGGGATTCACCTATAAGCATTCAATCAACAAACAACTGATAAAATTTGTACTGGTGGTATTAAACAGCATTCTACTAAAATCATCCGGCACTTATTTTATTACTAATTTTTTGAAGATTGATTATAAAATAAGCCGAATCTTTGTTGATCTGGTAGTTTCCATTGCCATAAATTACACTCTTCAAAAATATTGGGTTTTCAAAAATGTCAAAAGAGTCAAAAGTATTGAGAGTGTAAAATGATTGTTCCATTTCACAGCTCTTTTTGCCTCTTCTTTTTGGCAGTTAAAATTTGGTTCTTACAAAACAACCTTTCCGTTTGACATTTTTCGTTATCTTTGTCGATAACTCAGCTTATCTTCAAATAAACACAAACATTCGATTGATATGAAGACACTCACTCCTTCGCCACTATGGAACTATTTCCATGAAATAACGCAAATCCCAAGACCCTCAAAAAAAGAAGAACGTATCATTGCTTATCTGAAGGATTTTGGCGAAAGACATCAACTTGTCACTACAGTTGATGAAACCGGCAATGTTTTAATCTGCAAGCCGGCTACCGCAGGTTACGAGAAACACAAAACCATCATATTGCAATCGCACATCGACATGGTCTGTGAGAAGAACAGCGACGTGATTCATAATTTTGATACCGACCCGATACAAACTTATATTGATGGAGATTGGGTGAAAGCCAGGGGAACAACCCTGGGAGCGGACAACGGCATTGGCATATCCATGATGCTGGCTATTCTTGCTTCAGATGAACTGCCCCATCCAGCTTTAGAATGTTTATTTACCGTGGATGAAGAAACCGGACTGACAGGTGCTTTTGCCCTGAAACAAAATTTCCTAAGCGGCGAACTCTTGATCAATCTGGATTCGGAAGATGATGGGGAGATATTCGTTGGTTGTGCCGGTGGAATTGACACCGTGGCGGTTATTACCTACAAACCGGAAAAAACACCGGAAAATTACTTTGGTTTTACAGCTTCCGTCAAGGGTCTACTGGGGGGACATTCAGGCGATGACATTGATAAAGGGAGGGGGAATGCCAATAAAATCCTGAACCGCTTCCTCTGGAGCCTGAATAAAAAAATGAATCTACGCTTACATAGTTTCGATGGAGGAAACCTGCGTAATGCTATTCCCCGTGAAGCGACAGCGGTAGGTTGCGTTCCCTTCTCTGAAAAAGAAAATATACGGGTACTGTTCAACCTTTACGTCAATGACTTGGAAATTGAAATGGGAGATGTGGAACCCTACATGAGCCTGACGTTGGAATCTGAGCCATTACAGGGGATCGTTCTTGACAAGAAGTCTTCAACTACCTTACTAAATGCACTCTATGCCTGTCCACACGGTGTTATCGGCATGAGCCGCGATATGCCCGGCATGGTGGAGACTTCTACCAACCTTGCTTCCGTAAAAACAAAAGCGAATAACACGATTGAGATTACCACCAGCCAACGCAGTTCGGTAGAATCGTCAAAACATGACATTAAACAACAGGTAGAAGCTGTCTTTACGCTGGCAGGAGCAACCGTAACTCAGGGGGATGGTTATCCGGGCTGGAAGCCTAATTTGAAATCGGAGATATTAAAAACGGCAACAGCCAGTTATGTAAAACTCTATAATGACCAGCCGAAAGTTCGTGCTATACACGCCGGACTGGAATGCGGTTTATTCCTTGAGAAATATCCCTGCCTGGATATGATTTCCATTGGCCCTACCATGAAAGGGGTTCACTCTCCGGACGAACGGCTGAGCATTTCCTCTACACAGCGATGTTGGGAATGGCTGAAGGCGATACTGGCTTTTCAGGACTAACCGTTATTTTTTATATAAATAATCAAACAAGTATTAAATACAGCCAAGGCTTTAAATTTTTAGTTTTTTATTTATGTACTTTTGCATACCGATCGTTCAGTATTTTTTATTTATATGGATACAAGAGAATATATTATTGACAAAGCAATTGCTTTATTTTTAACAAACAGTTACGAAGCTGTGTCAATAAGTGACATTAGCGACGCTATCGGTTTTACAAAAGGTGCTTTATATCATCACTTTAAGAATAAAGAAGAGTTATTTAAAGCGGTTATCGATAAGTGCTTTGTCATAAAGGAAATAGAGCTGAATGAAGAGACCACCACTTTACTTGATTTTAGCGAAGCTTGTTTAAACAATGCTAAACAAACACTGCAAAAACTTTTTTCTCATACACAAGGATTTGAAGTAATAAACTACATGTCGCTTATTGCAGATAGTTTCAGACATTATCCCGGTTTTGCAGACCAAAAAATAAAGTTTGTGTTGGCTGAGACCAATAAAATCAGAAATATTATAATTAAATCCATTGAAAGGGGCGAAATTCGTTCAGGCATTGACACATCATTAATTGCTCAGAGCTATTATTCAATCATGATAGGTATGGCTTTACCAATTATTCAGAATCAATCCATAGAACAGGCTATAGCGAATCTTAGAGGACAACTCGACCAGATGTATTTATTGCTAAAAAGAACATAATTTTTTTGCAATAATACATACTGATCGTTTAGTATTTATAATGGATTTATAGAATTAACTATAAAAGCAGACTTAAATCTTCAGCCATAGTTGCTATGGCAGCTCTCCATCAATCATACAGAGAAGTCACACCTCATTTGTCTTATTTTTTCTTAAACAATTGAATACGAACACTGTCATTCAAAATTTTCAAGTCTGAGATTTACAGACAGGACAAAAAACTAATGGCTAATGCTATGCACTAATGAATCATAATAAAAAATCAATAAAATAGAAATTTTATATTAATCATTTTTTAATAGAGTATGAAAAAGATTTTTTTATTAACAATGACAATCTTGTCATTTGTAAGTTGTAATCGCAAAACCAATGTAGAGAGTTCGACTGATCCTTTGGTAGTATTAAATGAAGCGACCAAAACAGAAAGCTCAGGGGACTTACATTACAGTGGTAGTATTGAGGCATATCAAACAATACCATTGGCCTTTCAAACATCAGGGACCGTACTTCGGGTATTGGTAAATGCCAGTGATGCCGTGCATAAAGGACAACTGTTGGCCACAGTAGACAAAGCCGATGCCCAAAGTATGTACGAAATGTCAAATTCGAAATACCTGCAAGCCAAAGATGCTTACGACCGGTTAAAAGAAGTGCATGATAACGGGAGTTTATCTGAAATTAAATGGATCGAAATGGAATCGAACCTGCAACAGGCAAAATCGTCGGTAGCCATAGCTAAGAATAATTTAAAGAAAACCAGTTTATATTCCCCGGATGATGGAATTATTGGAAAACGCAACATTGAGCCGGGGATGTCATCTCTTAGTGGCACAATAGTTCCGTTAGAATTGATTAAGATCGGAAGTGTATATGTGAAAATTGCCGTACCAGAGAATGAAATTGGTAAAATAAAAAAAGGATTAAGAGCTAACTTTAAAGTCTCAGCTCTCGACGATAAGATCTTTAATGGCATTGTTACCAACGTAGGTGTAGTAGCCGACCAAATATCACGTACTTACGAAGTGAAAATAACCGTTAAGAACCCGGGATTATTACTAAAACCGGGTATGGTTTGTGATGTAAATCTGGGTATAACCGCCACTAAAGAATTGTTAACGATACCCTATCAAGCCGTGGATAAAGATCTGAATAACAATAACTTTGTTTTTGTAGTAGACCCAGCACAAAAGATTGCAAAAAAAAGGATTATTCACATAGGTAATTATGTGAATGACAATATAGAAATACTTGACGGATTGAGTGTCGGAGAGAAGGTAGTGTGCGAAGGGAAACAAAAATTATCGGACAACTGTAAAGTTACATTTTGATTATGAAACAGAAAAAGATTGGTTATATAGGATGGGCAATGCGTTATCACAACATTGTTTTCATCTTGGTAGGTTTATTCGTTATTTATGGAGCATACGCTTTGTTTAACATGCCTCGAAACGAGTTCCCGAACTTCACAATCCGACAAGGATTGGTTATCGGGGTGTACCCCGGAGCTACTTCGTCGGAAGTAGAAGAGCAACTTACCAAACAAGTTGAAAATTATATATTTGGATTCAAAGAAGTAAAGAAAGCAAAGACCTACTCGGAATCGAAAGAAGGCCTGATGATTATTTATGTAGAACTAAATGATAATGTAACAGATGCCGATGAATTTTGGTCAAAACTGAAGCATGGACTAAATGAATTTAAGTCGACCTTACCTTCGGGAGTAGTTGCTTTAATGGCTAATAGTGACTTTGGGGATACATCGGCTTTGCTGATAACCTTATCATCCGACACAAAGAGCTATAAAGATATGGAAAATCAGCTGAAAAAGCTGAAAGCCGAGTGTCGAAAGATTCCTGAAGTTTCTAAAATAAAAGATTTTGGACTTCAAAAGGAGAAGATCTATGTCAATGTTGAACCTGAAAAACTAAACGAATATAATATAAAATCCATTTCCCTGCTATCATCCTACATGCCTAACGGCATGATTTCTCCGGCGGGTCAATTGAAAAACGGATCGAGTAATATAGCCGTACACTTTCCTGCTAATTTCGAATCGGAAAAGGATTTATCAGATCAGATTGTGTTTGCCGATCCTACAGGCGGTGTCGTACGGCTAAAAGATATAGCCAAGGTCGAACGTCGTAATGAAGACCCGGATAGTTATATCCGCCAGGATGGAAAGAAAACAATTCTTTTATCACTCGAAATGCAACATGGTAACAACATTGTACAATTCGGGAAAGAAGTGGGCAAAGCAATGGACGTATTTAAAAAACAATGTCCAAAGGATATTCAGGTTAAAGTAATTTCCAATTTACCTCAGTATGTGGATGATTCGGTAACCAACTTTATGCATGAATTCCTTATTGCCATCATTGCTGTTATTTTGGTCGTTATGTTATTATTACCCAAAAGGGTAGCCTCTATTGCAGGAATTACGGTACCAATTGCGGTGCTTATTACAGTCGGAGTTCTCTACTTTTTAGGAGTCGAACTGAATACAGTGTCGTTGGCGGGGTTAATCATTGTACTGGGTATGATTGTAGATAACTCCATTGTAGTCATAGATAATTATGTAGAAAAGAAAGATCACGGCATGTCATCTTGGCATGCGGCTATCAAGAGTGCACGGGAACTGGTAACACCAATTATTACAGCAACGCTGGCCATTTGTGTGGTATATATTCCATTGGGCTCCATGCTTCCGGGAACAGCGGGTGATTTTGTAAAACCATTACCGTTGACCATTTGTGCTGCATTAGTTGTTTCGGTACTCGTTGCATTATTTGTTGTACCCTATCTGAATTTCTTTTTTATCAAAAAAGGGTTGAAATCACCCGATGACAACCCGGATAAGAAAAGTTTTCTGGATAGAATGCAGGGAGTTTTTGACAAGATGTTGGAAAAAGCATTCCGACATAAAAAGGTTACCGTTGGCTTAGGAATAGCTTCAATTATAGTGGCAATTATCATATTCAAGACTCTGGATCAGCAGCTGTTCCCAACCGTAGAACGCAATCAGTTTGCCGTTGAAGTATTTCTGAACAAAGGAGCTTCACTGGAAAGCACGGCCAAAGTTATTAGTGTTCTGGAAAACGCGCTAAAGAAAGATGAACGGGTTAGCACCGTAACCAGCTTTATCGGGACCAGCTCTCCCCGCTTCCATGCAGCCTATGCACCCAATATGCCAAGTCCGAATTTTGGGCAATTAATGGTAAATACAACTACCAATAAGGCGACGGAGAATATTTGCGAAGAATATAACAAGAAATTTGCCGGAGTATTTCCAAATGCTCATGTAAAATTCAGGCGAATGGCATTAAACCCTACTAAATACCCTATAGAGTTGCGCATATCGGGCGATTCGATAGCCGATTTACACCGGGTAGAAGCCAGCATTGACTCGATAGTAAGGCCAATAAAAGAAGTCACGTGGATTCGCTCAGACTGGGAACAAAAAGATCAAAGCATATTGGTTAATCTTGACAAGGATAAAGCAACCCGTATGGGATATTCCAAAAGTTTTGTAGCCACATCATTATTGATGGGACTTAATGGAATTCCACTCACGACCGTTTGGGAAGGTGACTACCCGGTAGGCGTTGAATTGACACAAGATAAGGGAGAAAAAAAAGACATCAACTTTTTAGGAAACCAAACGGTTACTTCTCCGATGAGTTTTGCTTCAGCACCATTACGCTCTTTTGCCAAATTTTCGCCACAATGGACAGAAGGAAACATCGTTCACCGAAACGGCACCCGTACACTGACAGTTCAGTTGGATATGGATGCAAAAACGATTTCGTCCAACGTTCTGAACAAGATAAAACCACAACTGGATAAGCTGAAACTTCCTGAAGGAGTATCATTGACTTATGGCGGTGAAGTAGAAGGACAGACAGAGACTTTCGTACCAATGGGCATCGCGTTAGGGTTGAGTATCCTGATTATTTTCTTCATATTATTATTTCAATTTAAGAAAATAAAACTTGCTTCACTGATTATGTCCACCATGTTACTAGGGTTACCGGGTGCTGCTATCGGGTTATTTGTTATGAGGTATCCGTTTAGCCTTACCGGCTTTATCGGCATTACCAGTTTATGTGGTATCGTGGTGCGTAATGGAATTATTCTCATTGATTATCTGCAAGAGTTGAGAACAATAAATGGAATGAGCGTAACAGAAGCAGCTTTAGCTGCCGGTAAACGACGAATGCGCCCAATCTTCCTTACTTCTGCAGCAGCAGCTGTTGGTGTAATCCCCATGATTTTAAGCCGATCTCCACTTTGGGGACCACTGGGGACAATTATTTGCTTCGGATTGTTGATCTCCATGGTACTTACCCTGTTTATTCTCCCTATTTTATACACCATCATTTATCGTGATAAAACAAAAGGGAAGATTGCAAAGAAACATATTCCTTACAGCAATATCGTCAAAGAAAAAATTCCAATAATCGCAGTCATTATTACAATTGGAAGTTTTATTTCTGCTAATATCCAGGCTCAAAGCCATGTGCTCTCAATCGATTCATGTAAGACCCTTGCAATAAAAAACAATAAAACAATTAAGAATGCAGATTATGACGTACAAACCTCATTAGAAACGAAGAAAAGCGCTTTTACTAACTATTTTCCGAAGATAAGTGCGATGGGTTTGGCTATGCAATCTACCGATTACTTAATTAAAGGAACGATACCATCCATGAATCTTCCCGTATATGATGGTAATTTGGCTAATCTGGCAACAGCGAGTCAATACGCCTATATTCCAAGTATCCCCATAAAGGCCCTGGATTATATGAATATGGCAAGTATCTCAATTGCTCAGCCTATTTTTGCGGGTGGGCGTATTGTAAATGGGAATAAGTTGGCTAAGCTCGGTTATGATGTTAATCGGGAAAAGAAGTTGATGACTACCACCGAAATACTAGTAAAGATAGAAAATCTATACTGGAATGCTATTTCACTACAAGACAAGCTAATGACATTGAATAGTTATGAGAAGCTACTTAATCAATTACTTTCGGATGTCACCGTTTCAATAAAAGCAGGGTTGACTCAACGAAGTGATTTGCTTAAAGTTCAACTAAAACTGAATGATGTAGAAATGAATAAACTGAAACTAAAAAACGGAATCGGTTTATCAACAAGAGCATTGTGCCAACACATTGGAATTGCTTATGATAGTACGTTGGTCCTGGTTCAACCATTAGTTCCAACCGAATTACCTCAACAATCAACCAATGATAATAGTACTGTTATAAAGGGCAAGCATGAATACCAATTATTGAATAAAGCATTAGAAGCCGAAAAATTACAAAAGAAAATGGTTTTAGGAGAATATCTTCCTCAGGTTACACTTGGGGGAGTAGGCTTCGTAAATGATGCAATGCACACAACAACCACTAATGCAATGGCTTTTGTCTCAGTGTCTGTTCCTATTTCTGATTGGTGGGGAGGCTCACATAAAATAAAAGAAAGTCAGATTAAAATTCAGCAAGCAAATAACAAGCTAAATGAAACAGCTGAGTTGCTCAATCTTCAGATAGAGCAAACAAAAAATGAACTTAATGAAGCCAACTTCCAAATTAAAATAAGCCAAGCTTCCATTGACCAATCCAAAGAAAATTTGAAAATGGTGAATGACAATTATAAAGCAGGAGTTTCATCGTTATCCGATTTGCTTGAAGCTCAGGCATTGTATGAGGATGCGCAAAATCAATTTAACGATGCTGTTTGCATGTATAAAATTAAGAAAGCAAATTATTTATTGGCAATAGGGAGTTATAAATAATTACTAAATGCTGATACACAAGTTTAAATTAATACAAGAGAAACTGAATACGCTAAATTTAGAAATGCCATATTTCTTCTATTCCCAAAATAAACAACAAAAAAATGGAATCAACACTTCTGAAAGACGATAATACACATACATCATTTGTCCAATTAAACGTCTACGCATGTACAGCCTGTTGGGAATGCATTAATATGTGTCCCAACAAAGCAATTGACAAATCGTTTTTATTTAGTGCCAACACATTAATAAACGAACATGTACTCATATACAATGCAAGCAAATGTACAGGTTGTCTTAATTGTATACAAGCCTGTTCATTCGACGCAATTAGCATTTATAAACAATAAATTAAAGAATTAGATTGTGGAGGTCTGATTTACGACTCAATTTTGAGAGTAAAATTGACCAAAAGAAAACGAGTTTAATTTAAAAAGAAGGGAATCTAAAACAAAAAAAGAATACTATTTACGTAAGAAAAGCTTATTGTCAGTAAATTTCACATGGGGGAATTGGAAATCAACCAATAAAAGTTGATTTTGGAGATAGATTGACTACACTCTAAATGATATAAATAGTCATAGTTGATAAAGTAATCATATAAACTCTAACAAACATTCATTTAAAGCAATTTTACAGCAGTAGGGATCAATATTTTAGAAAATTTATTGCACATTTTGATTCTATTTTATTGATTTCTACTTTTTTTCAAGTAGAATTTCGCGAATAATGCAATGTGTCACAAAATATAGTTATAATATCTACAGAATACTTAAAATTGAATCCGAGAGATAAAGTTATAAATGTTGACTTATTATTTCCTATAATTTGTATCTTTGCAAACTTGCGATTAAAATTAATATAAGTCCTGATGTCCATTAAATCGAAGTAAATATCTAAAAAAAGAAATGTTTAGAAAATGTTGACTTAGTAAATCCTAAATTACTGGCGAAGTTTACAATAAAACTAAAGAATGAAGAAACCCAATAAGCGTAAAATCATCAACGATCCCGTTTTCGGATTTATCAATATCCCGAACGACTTTTTGTTTGATATCATTCAACATCCCTATTTTCAACGAATGAACCGCATCAAACAGTTGGGATTGACCTCAACAGTTTATCCCGGAGCGCAGCATACGCGGTTACAACATTCATTAGGCGCCATGTTTCTGATGGGGGAAGCTATAACACAGTTACGCATGGAAGGCCATGAAATTACAACATCCGAGGCAGAAGGTGTTCGTGCCTGCATGCTGTTGCATGACATTGGTCACGGTCCCTTCTCGCACGCTTTGGAACATAGCTTGGTCAGTGAGATCAGCCACGAAGAAATATCGCTTATCATGATGCAGAAAATAAACCGGGAAATGGATGGAAAACTGGATATGGCTCTGGATATTTTCACCAATACATATCCTAAAAAGTTTCTGCACCAACTCGTTTCGGGCCAACTTGACATGGACAGGCTGGATTATTTAAGTCGTGACAGCTTTTTTTCGGGTGTCAGTGAAGGGATTATCGGTTCCGCGAGAATCATAAAGATGTTAAACATTCACAACGATCAATTGGTCGTTGAAGCCAAGGGAATTTACTCTATAGAAAAGTTTCTGGTGGCACGACGCCTAATGTACTGGCAGGTCTATTTGCACAAAACAGCCGTAGCAGCGGAAAAAATGTTGATGAATATATTAAAGCGAGCTAAAGAACTTGCCGACAAGAATATTGAACTATTTGCCTCCCCTGCTTTGCGTTATTTTCTTTATAACGAAATAAATAAACCTTTCTTTTTGAATACTTCCGAAGCTTTGTATCACTTTGCCATGCTCGACGATTCGGATGTAATCTGCGCCATTAAAGTCTGGTCTACTCATTCGGATATCGTTCTGTCGGAGCTTTGTAAATCTTTTACAAACAGACGATTATTTAAAGTTGAAATTAGCACCGATACAGTAGAGGAATCAATTCGCCAGCAACACTTAAAGCAAT
Organism: Bacteroidota bacterium; assembly: GCA_030706465.1. Classification (GTDB taxonomy): domain Bacteria; phylum Bacteroidota; class Bacteroidia; order Bacteroidales; family Paludibacteraceae; genus Paludibacter. Next base: position 20,017 of record JAUZOM010000008.1, read on the forward strand.
ACCAACAGCATTTTGGCGTTAGCATACCCGAAGCCGAATACTTTATGGGCGATGAAACAGTGAGTACCGACACCTACAGTCCGGAAGACGACAATATTAATATTCTATACAAAGATGGCACCATTAAAGACATTGCCGAAGCATCTGACATGCTGAATATAAGCATTTTGACAAAAAAAGTGGAGAAACATTTCTTCTGTTATTATCGTTTGTAGTATTTTAGTAACATTTGCACTACTAAGCACAAAAAAGAACTAAATTCATGGGGCGTTTGTCATGTTCTGGGATAGAAATTATGGTTAATTGAAAATTGTTTAGTACTTTTGCAACCAATTTTTTAATAAGTTATCGAAAATTAGATTGAAATATTTGTTATTCAGATTGATTATGATTAACTTACAGATTCAATTTTAATTGTTCATTATTAATAATTAATCATCTATGGAGTTTACAGCTCAACAAATTGCAGATTTTTTAGGAGGAGAAGTACAAGGCAACCCATCCGTAAAAGTATCTGACTTCTCCAAAATTGAAGAAGGGAAACCAGGCACATTGAGTTTCTTATCGAACCCAAAATATAGTCAATATCTATACGAAAGTCAGGCAAGTATCATTCTGGTAAATAAAGATTTCCACGAAGAAAGAGAGGTTCAGTCAACTTTAATTCGGGTTGACGATGCTTATCAGTCACTGGCAAGGTTACTTACCTTGGTGGATCAGACTAAACCAAAAAAAACAGGAATTTCGCCATTAGCCTATTTAGCACCCAGCGCCCAGATCGGTGAGGATGCTTACATAGCACCGTTTGTTTATATTGGTGAAAATGTGACAATCGGCAAAAATGTTAGTTTACAGGCACATTGCAGTGTGGAAGACGGTGCTAAGCTGGGCGATAGTGTAACGTTGTTTTCCGGAGTTAAAATCTACTATAATTGTGTGATTGGTAATCATTGTACGCTGCATTCTGGGTCAGTGATTGGTTCAGACGGCTTTGGATTTGCGCCTACCGAAGATGGCAGTTACAAAAAAATTCCTCAAATGGGAAATGTTATTTTAGAAGACAACGTTGAAATAGGCGCAAATTCAGTTGTTGACAGAGCAACAATGGGAAGTACTATTATTCGAAAAGGCGTAAAAATAGATAATCTGGTTCAAATAGCACATAATGTGGAAATTGGAACGAATACGGTTATTGCTGCTCAAACAGGGATCTCCGGTTCAACCAAATTAGGAAAACAATGCGTTCTGGCCGGGCAAGTTGGAATAGCCGGACATTTACACATCGCAGAGGGCACCATCTTTGGTGCTCAAACGGGCGTTCCGAACTCCATTAAACGACCTAATCAAGTTCTTCAGGGTTATCCGGCCCTACCTATTATGACTTTTCACAGGTCGTCAGTTGTATATAAAAATTTACCTGAACTTCAGAAAACAGTTTACACTTTACAAAAGAAAATTCAGGAATTAGAAAATAGAATCAGTAGTATTTCTTAAGAAAGTATGTCGAAACAAAACACTATTAAAAAAGCCTTTACGCTTACCGGAAAAGGATTGCACTCCGGGTTGGAAATTACCTTAACATTCGTGCCGGCTCCCGAAAACCATGGAATTAAAATTAAACGGATTGATTTGCCGGAACAACCAGTAATGGATGCTGTAGCTGAATATGTTGCTGAAACCACGCGAGGGACCGTATTAAAGAAAGGCGACGTACAAGTAAGTACTATTGAGCATGTACTTTCAGCCTTATATGCATTAGGGATTGATAATTGTATGCTGGAAGTGAATGCCCCGGAGTTCCCGATACTGGATGGTAGTGCGAAATACTTTGTAGAAGGAATTCAACAAGTTGGAATTGAAGAACAAACTGCGGAAAAAGACTATTATATTGTCCGTAAAAAAATTGAATTCAGTGTTCCTGAGACAGGAGCTAAGATTATTATCCTCCCTGACGACACGTTCAGTGTTGATGTACACATTGGTTTTAAATCCACTGTACTAAACAATCAGTTTGCCAGTCTTTCGTCCCTGGATAATTATGTGAAGGAAATTTCATGTGCACGAACATTTGTCTTTGTGCACGAAATTGAGCCTTTAGTTAAGATGAATCTGATTAAAGGGGGTGACTTAAAAAATGCCATTGTTATTTACGACAGACAAGTTTCACAATCTGTTTTTGATAATTTGGCCGATCTAATGGGGCAGCCCCACCAGGATGCATCTAAATTGGGATATCTGAACGGAGGCATTAAATTTGATAATGAGCCGGCTTCCCATAAATTATTGGATATTATAGGGGATTTAGCCTTAATAGGCAAGCCCTTAAAAGGAAAAGTAATTGCCACTTTCCCCGGACATAAAATCAACACGGACATTGCAAAAGTTATCCGGAAAGAAATAAAAAAGCAAGAGATTCAAGCTCCGGTCTATGATGATACAGTCCCTCCAATTTTGGATGTGAATGCTATCCGTAAATTATTGCCTCATCGTTGGCCATTTCTACTGGTAGATAAAGTCATTGACATGCGCAGCAAAGTGGTTGTAGGGGTAAAAAATGTAACGGGAAACGAAACTTTTTTTGTAGGGCATTTTCCTGAAGAGCCTGTAATGCCGGGAGTTTTGATTGTGGAGGCCATGGCACAAACCGGAGGACTATTAGTTTTACACGGGTTGGAAGATGCGCATCGGTATTCTACTTATTTTTTGAAGATTGATAATGTCAAATTTCGTCATAAAGTTGTTCCGGGCGATACACTTGTATTTCACCTTGAAATGACGGATGAAATTCGCCGCGGTTGCGCCTTAATGCGTGGGCATGCCTTTGTTGGAGGAAAGGTAGTGTGTGAGGCGGAATTTATGGCACAAATTGTAAAAAACAAATAACACGAATACTTAAAGAAGCAAAAAAAATAAAGATAGTATAGATAATAATTGATATAACAAAAAGAATGAAACAACCTTTAGCTTACATCCATCCGGACGCAAAAATTGCACCATCAGTAGTAATAGAACCTTTTGTTACAATTGATAAAAATGTCGTTATCGGCGAAGGTTCACGAATCGGTTCTAACGCGACGATCCTGGAAGGAGTCCGGATCGGCAAAAATTGCACCATTTTCCCTGGAGCTGTAATAGGAGCTATACCACAGGATTTAAAATTTAAAGGCGAAGACACATTGGCGATTATAGGCGATAACACCACCATTCGCGAATATGTGACTATTAACCGGGGTACTGCAGCTAAGGGCAAAACAGTTGTAGGAGATAATTGTTTAATAATGGCCTATTGCCATGTAGCCCACGATTGCGTAGTGGGTAACAATGTTATCATGGGAAACGCTTGTCAGCTGGCTGGTGAGGTTGAAATAGATGATTTTGCCATTTTAGGTGGAGGTAGTTTAGTCCATCAATTTACACGTATTGGCTCGCACATCATGCTGCAAGGTGGTTCCAAAGTTGGTAAAGATGTTCCTCCGTTTGTTAAAGCTGGTCGGGAGCCTTTATCATATGCAGGAATTAACTCCATAGGCTTACGTCGCCGGGGATATACGAACGAACAAATTCGTGATATTCAGGACATATATCGTTACCTGTATTTATCAGGAATGAATACTTCACACGCTATCGAGCGCATAGAAGCAGAATTACCTGCAACCAAAGAACGCGACGAAATTTTACTTTTCGTACGTAACTCACCTCGTGGGATTATCAAAGGATACTTCGAGTAATTCGATCTATTGAACGCGGAACTGTTGAATTGTGCAATCGCACTAATGAATATTTTACGATTAAACTTATATTCAATTGTTCACTTCCAAATTTTCGACTATTTTTGCACAGATACTTAAAGGCAAAATTTAGTTATAATAAGTAGGACGTATATTTTATACGTCTTTATTTGTAAAATGTAATTCGTAAAATTTATGGAAAATATTGATGAATCACCTAAAAAAAGTTTGAATTTCATTGAAGCTTTTGTGGAGCAAGATTTAAAGGATGGTAAAAACGGAGGAAGAATTCAAACTCGTTTTCCACCAGAGCCGAATGGCTATTTACATATAGGTCATGCTAAAGCGATTTGTCTTGATTTCGGCATTGCCGACAATTACGGTGGCGTATGTAACTTGCGTTTTGATGATACAAATCCAGTCAAGGAAGACGTTGAATATGTCGATTCCATTCAGGAAGACATCCAATGGCTTGGATACCAATGGAAAGAAATTTATTACGCATCCGATTATTTCCAACAACTCTGGGATCTGGCTGTTGAACTTATAAAACAAGGGAAAGCGTATGTAGACGAACAATCAGCAGAGACTATAGCCAAACAAAAAGGCACTCCGACTATTCCTGGAACTGAAAGTCCGTTTCGTAACCGGCCTATTGAAGAAAATCTGGAGCTGTTCAATAAAATGAACACAGGTGAAATTCCGGAAGGAGCTATGGTTCTTCGTGCTAAAATTGATATGGCATCATCGAATATGCATTTCCGCGATCCGCTGATGTACCGAATCATTAATTCGCATCCTCATCACCGCACAGGTTGGACCTGGAAAGCCTACCCAATGTACGATTATGCACACGGCCAATCGGATTATTTCGAAGGCGTGACCCATTCTCTTTGCACCCTGGAGTTTGAAGTGCACAGGCCGTTATATGATTGGTTTATCGACCAGTTCAAAGATTCCGGTTATCGTCCGCGACAAATAGAATTCAATCGCCTTAACCTGACTTATACCGTGATGAGCAAACGTAAAATGCTCCAACTGGTACAGGAGGGGCTGGTAAGTGGTTGGAATGACCCCCGCATGCCTACTATCTGCGGATTACGTCGTCGAGGTTATTCTCCGGAGTCCATTCATCATTTTATCGACAAGATCGGTTATACGAAATTTGAAGCGCTCAATGATATTGGGTTACTGGAACATTCGGTACGTGAAAGCCTGAATAAAACATCTGTTCGCGTTAATGCCGTTCTTGACCCTGTGAAGCTAATTATTACTAATTATCCGGAAGGCCAGGTTGAGATGATGGAAACGGTGAACAACCCTGAAGATGAATCTGCAGGAACACGTGAAATAGCATTCTCGAAGGAATTGTATATAGAACGGGATGATTTCATGGAAGAAGCTCCAAAAAAATACTTCCGGATGACTCCGGGACAAGAAGTGCGGTTGAAAAGCGGATATATTGTAAAATGTACCGGTTGTAAAAAAGATGCGGAAGGTAACATTGAAGAAATCTACTGTGAATATGACCCACTGACCAAAAGTGGAATGCCTGAATCAAACCGGAAAGTAAAGGGAACACTCCACTGGGTATCTGCAGTTCATAGCTTATCCGCAGAAGTGCGTCTGTACGATCGCTTATTTAGTGTGGAAAATCCGTCTGCTGACGAACGTGACTTCCGCGATTTATTAAATCCTGATTCATTAAAGGTTTTGACCAACTGTCGCGTAGAGGCTTCCTTGAAAAATGTAAAACCGTTGGATCATTTCCAGTTTCAACGTATCGGATACTTTAACGTTGATTTGGATTCTACTCCGGATAAATTGATTTTTAACCGCACGGCATCATTAAAAGACAGTTGGGCGAAAGAACAATCAAGATAAACTTAGGTTGTATTAAAACTTTAAATCATACAAAGCGCTCTATTTAATAAAACCGTTGCAACTTCTTGCAACGGTTTTTTGTTTTAACCGGAAAAAGCAATTTGATCTTCCAATGACTAAATCACTTCAATACATATCAATCTCTTTCTTCCTGATATTCGCACAAGCCGGATTTTCCCAAACAACGATCTTATTTTCAGACATCGGATTGAAGTTCGCATTAAAAAAAGCAAAAACAGAAAACAGACCTGTACTCCTGTGGTGTTATGCCACCTGGTGCCCGCATTGCAAGGCAATGAAAGCGGAAGTTTTCACAAACCAAACAGTAGTAGATTACTTTAACAAGACCTTTATTTGTGTGGAACAGGATATGGAAAAAGGCGAAGGGATTGGACTTAACAAAGAATTAAAAATCAGTTCATTTCCGACCTTTATTTTCTATGATCCGGACGGAACAATGGTTTACCGGGTTGAAGGCGAATTAAAATCAGAGGCATTTATTCAGGAAGGGAAAAGCGCACTAACGCCTAAAAAGCAACTACCCTATTTAAAACATCAGTTTGAAAAGGATGTCAGTAATTCAGCTACCTGTTACGAGTACGTGCGTGCTCTCAAGAAAGGAGGGATGGATCTTTCAACAGTAATAAAACAGTATTTTGCCACTCAAAGCGACAAGCAATTATTATCGGAAGTAAACTGGAGAATCATTTCCAACGGAGTTTCAGACATCAACTCCCGCGAAATGCGATTCGTAATTAACCATCAAAAAGAATTTTCTAGGATTACTTCTCCCCTGAGGGTAAAACGCAAATTGGATTATCTGGTGAAAGAATTGCTGGGTCCTTTGGTTGAAGCAAACGATACGGTGAATTACCTGATTAATCGTAAACTGGCAACAGAGATACATTCCTACAGCACGGATTCATTGATTTTTAATTATGATCTAAAAATATGGGGGTTAAACAAAAACTGGTATGCATACAGCAAAATCTGTTTGCGGTCGACAGAAACCTATGCCTGGAATAATCATACTCAACTTAACGACATTGCCGGCAATTTTCTAAAAAATATTCCGGACACAAAAGCTTTAGCTGCGGCCATCCGTTGGGTCCAAAGATCGCTGGCGTTAGATCCCGAATATGACACTTACCTGCTTTGTTCCAAACTTTATCAGAAAATAAATAATATCCCAGAGGCTATTCGAATGGCAAAAAAAGCGAAAGATTTATCGGCTAAATATGGCTGGGAAGGCACTGAAGCAGAAGAAAAATTGAAGGAACTGAATGACCTGAACAAATGAGTTCTTTTAAGATAGAATCTGAGCAAGGCTTTAACAGGCTCTCCAGTTACGTAAAAATTGCTGCGAGATTTATTTTCTTGCAGCGATTTTTGTATCATGATATTCGAATAAATTACTTGTTTACGCATCAAGCAATCATTTTATCCGTTTGCTCTTCCCTTACAGGTAAGTACTAAATTTATCTCCGTCTTGTGACATTTCAAATTTAGTCTTCATTGTTTCATTGTCAAGCAAAGTATAAGTCAGGCGGAAAACCGGAACATTCGGAATTTTATTGCTGGTAAACGTTATTGTGTCCTCAGAGCACAGAACAGTATAATTAATTGTGTGCCCTTCATTGTCGAAGTAAATTGCTTTTGAAGGGTTGCCTGAGTAATCCGGATAAATCACCGTTAAATCATCATGTATAATTGCCGCTTTATTTTCAGTCTTTGGAAATTCCGTATGGCTTTTCCTGACAAGTATCTTTTTATCCAGATCATATTTAAACGTAAAAGATCCGTTTCCTTGGCCTGGAAGTCCGGCTCCTTCCCCAACCCATTCACCCAGTAGCCCATCGAGTTTATTCCAGGTTGCACTTGGTTGCCCAAAACAAAAAGAGTAGAATCCGAATAACAGAATGACTAACAACAATTTCAGTTCCAAATCTTTCATAATAAACTCCGAATCATTTCAATCCGACTTCAAGGACGGTAAAAGTGCCCGGTTTAACTGATGCTCTTGGATGAGGATTTTGCGCTGTCGCTGCCGGAGCTTCATTGTATTCTGCTGTCGGCAAATAGAGTTTGTGGGTTTTCGAGTTCGCGGTAATTGTCCGGGCTCCCTTCTGAGTCGGGAAGTTTTCCAGAACTGTAAATGTGTTTGCATCTTTTTCCTGAACTACCGTCAGGGTTCCTTCACCGTTCGATGAATAAATTCTTTTTAGAACGGAATCGAACGAAACGCCATCACAGCTTTCCCCTATCTTGAGTGTAGCGACAACTTTCCCGGTTTCACAATTAACAACCGTCATTAATTTATTATCACAAACTGCGAATAAGCGATTGTTTTTTAGATCAATTGCCAGGCCGCTTGGTGATTCTCCCGGTGCTATCGGCCAGTTTTTTTCTACTTTCAGCGTATTGGCATTGATGACACTGATGGAATTTTTATCTTCTATATTTACAAATATTTTCCCTTTTAAATTACTAACCGGAAATTCCGGTTTCCCGGCTAATGCAATAGTTCCTATCACTTTATTCGTCCTGGCATCGATCACCGTTGAATTAGAACTTCTTCCGTTAAAGGTAAAAACCCGATGAGAGAAGGGATCATAAAGTATACCATCCGGGTTGTTGCCTGTCACTTTTACTTTGGCAATCAGTTTCAATGTTTTCAGGTTGAAAATGGTAACGGAAGTGTCACGCCCATTGCTGATAAATCCCTTTCCAAGTTCCCCGGCAAGTGTAATCCCGTGCACTCCCTTTGTGTCCGGAATGGTTCCAATAAGCTTATCGTTGGTAACATCCACCACCTGTACTTCATTTCCGTGCGAAACATACAACCTGGAGGCTGCTTCGTCCAGGGTGATATAATCCCAGCCGCCATTCCCTTCGAGATGTATTTTATTAACTACCTTATAGCTTGATTGTGCTGATGATGTAGCTATACAAAAAAACATCAATAAAATGAGTACGAAATTTAAGTTTTTCACATTATATGATTTAAAATGAATGATAGGAAAACACCCGGTTATCATTATGATTTTATTGCTTTCGACAATTCGTGTTCTATCTCCTTAATTGTCAAAGATTGCTTTTTCAATGCTTCGTCATGATTCGACTGCGAAATAGAATCAATCAACTCACTCACCGACCCCAGTAAAGTCTGGATATTTTCAAGAACCAGGTTGTTATCTATTATTTTTTTTTCTGCAACAGCCGGCCTTATAATAGCAACCTGCTGGGAAGCCAGTTCCAATTTTTCGGCCATATAATTAATCGCTTCGGCCAATTCTTTAAACTCATCCTTTGTGGAAATAGTTATCCGGCTTCTAAAATTGTTATTGGCTATTTCTTTAATATCTTCCGTTATTTTCTTGATAGGTCCCGCGATAATGTTTGGAAAATTAATCATAAAGGAGAATGTAATCAGGAAACAAATCGCCAGAACGATCGAAAGGTTCTTGTAGGTACGTCTGATCATTTCATTCACACTTTGGTTCTTCTGAACGATTGATTGCATATTTAGTGTCGATACCGTAAATATCTTTGCTTTTAATTCATTGGCCAATGGCAGAATGTTCATCGAATAATAACCGGCCTTGTCGGTTATATTAGCGGTCTTTTGATCCGTCACCAGGGATTTATAGTTATAGTACTTCTGCCGGATGGATTGCACCAACTCTTTTTCCCCAAATTCAGTGATATTTTTTTCTTCCAGGTTTAAATTTTCCTCAAACTTATTGAAAGAAACATCCAGTGAACTTCTATCAAAATGATCCTTTTTATTTAAAAGAAATGAATTTACGGTTGTATTCGATTCATCGATGGCCTGGATCATGTTTTCCGAATAATGGACAGACCAGTAATTGTTTTTAATCATCATTTCCGAGCTATATTTGATGGACGAAATATAATAAATGCTCAGCGCACCGATTAATACAAATTCAACAAAAAGAAAGAGGATCCCAAATAATACTTTTGTTCTGATTTTAAATTTCATGACTTGCGGATTTTAATGATTGGATTTTTACTAAACATTTTTCGAAGCAAAGATAATTTAAATTAATCAAATGTCTAATTTAAAACGCAAAAATCCCGCTTGAAGTTTTTCAAACGGGATTTTTACTATCATTTATTCAGAAAAAGTCGGAATCTTATACGCTATTTTGACGCAAGCGCCGCTTCCACCCGATTGGTTAGGTCAATAAAGGCAGCCACATCCAACCGTTCCGGACGTAAATCAAATAACGGATCGGCATACATGGGATGACCCTGTTCCACCAACGGTTTTAACGAATTTCGCAGGGTTTTCCGCCGTTGATTAAAGGAGGTCTTTACAACTGCTTTAAAGAGTTGCTCATTACACTTGATCTGAGACACTTCATTCCGGGTAAAGCGTATTACCGCTGATTTTACTTTGGGGGGCGGATCAAACACATGCTCGTGCACCGTGAACAGATATTCTATTTTGTAATAGGCCTGCATCAAAACACTCAGGATACCATAGGTTTTACTTCCTGCCGGGGCAGCAATCCGTTCGGCCACTTCTTTCTGAATCATCCCGGTCAGGCAGGGGATCGAATCCTTGTTATCGAGCATTTTAAAGAAGATTTGACTGGATATATTATAGGGGAAATTGCCAATAATACAAAATTTATCGGGGAAAAGGGCTTTTAAATCCATTTTTAAAAAGTCCGCCTCAATCACTCTTAACTGCGGATAATGCTGATGCAGATATTCCACCGACTCACCATCCAGTTCAACAGCCGTCAGATCAATAAGCGGATTTTCAAGTAAGAATTGGGTCAGCACACCCATACCCGGTCCTATTTCTAGCACGGAAGTCCGGCCATCGAGTATCAGGCTTTCTGCAATCTGGCGGGCAATCCCCATGTCTTTCAGGAAATGCTGTCCCAGGTATTTTTTGGCTCTTACTTGTGTCATTTAGTTTATTCTTGTTGTAAATCCGGATTATATCTGAAAAAATTGAAAATGGTTAAAATCAGTGCTTTTGAGTTTGTAAAATTAATGTATCTTTGCAGGGTAAACAAAAAACCATTTTTTTTAGAGACGCACAAAAGTAACAAAAATTGTTCGTCCATACTACATTTACCGGCTGAATATCCTTTAACAAAACAGATTTAGATAACTGAATGAGAAAAGTTTTTATATCCATTGGTGGTCGAATTCGTACAATTATCGATTTTTTTTATCCCCTTTTCCGGAAACACATGACAATTCAATTCTTCCGTTATGGAGTTTCCGGAGTTGCCAATATGATTTTCGACTGGATCTTATACTTTCTTGTTTTTCATTTTGTGTTGCGTCAGGGTATGTTATACCTGGGTATTGTCACATTTAGTCCGCATATCGCGGCATTGTTCCTAACCTTCCCCGTTACATTTCTCTCCGGGTTTCTACTTCAGAAATACGTTACCTTTTCCTCTTCTTCATTGCGCGGGCATGTTCAGCTTTTTCGCTATTTTCTGGTCCTGTTGGCCAATTTGCTGCTGAACTACCTCGGATTAAAAATAATGGTCGAATTTATTCATATTTTCCCGACACCGGCTAAAATGATTGTCACCATCTTCACCACTATGTTCAGCTATTTCTCCCAGAAGAAATATACTTTCAAGAAAGCTAAACACCAAATCAGCTAAGGTGGCCTTTACTATGGAAAGTCCAGGTGTTGTTACCAGCGGTAAACAGGAAAGATTGCTCACGTTTAAACCTTCCCTTAAGAGCCTGAAACTACTGGTGGTGGCTGCTTCCTGGTCATTCCTGGTCTATAAGCTTCTCACATTCCATCAATACGAAGATCTCGCCACACAATGGAGACAGCTGCCGTTATCGCATCTGGGATGGTTGGCGGCGGTTTTCGCCTTATTGCCCTTAAACTGGTATCTGGAAGCGTTGAAGTGGAAGATGCTGACCTCCGGAGTTCAACACATCAGCCTGACCACATCGATCAAAGCGGTTTTATCCGGAATATCCACCGGCTTCTTTACCCCGAACAGGGTGGGCGAACTCGTAGGCAGGGTTGCTTTCCTGGAACCGGAGAACCGGAAAGCCGGTATTACCTTGAGTGCAGTGAATAGCCTGACGCAGAATATAATTATGGCCTGTTGCGGAATTCCGGCCTGTATCTTGTTTTTTCAGTATACCGCTGGCACCCTGAAACCGGACCTGGTGCATTTTATCGGATTAACCGGTATAGGTATCCTGATAACCGGGTTGATCTATTTTACCCTGCCACGCTGGAGCCGGCAACTAAAAAGCAGCAGATTATCCGGTAAGATAAAAGCATTTACCGATTGCCTGTCCGGTTACAGCCAGAAAGAGTTATTGCAAATCCTGGGCGTTTCCTTTACCCGTTACGTCGTTTTTTGTACGCAATTTTACTTTATGTTACGGTTCTTTGACATTGAACTAAGCATTCCGGTTGCTTTACTGGCCATTCCGACCAATTACCTGTTTGTAACCTTCACCCCTTCGCTGGCGTTTTCCGAAGCCGCAGTGCGAAGTTCCTATGCCGTGCTGATTATCGGTGCACTTTCCGGTCAGGTAGTCAATATCGCCCTGGCTGGTGTTTGCATCTGGGCGGTGAATTTTGTTATCCCCATGCTGGTTGGATCGGTTGTGGTCGTAAGAAAACACATATAAGACAAGGACCTGAAAGCATATACGTAAGGGAAGGATAATCTGAATTCAATCTTTCTGGCTACGGCTTGCGCGGGTTAGAGTTATTGAAAGACTAATTTTCACTTTGCCCGCAGGGCATCTGGGCCAATAGAAAAGATTGGTAATGTATCTGTTTTATCCGTAGGGCATGAACAGCCGCATATTGGCATAAATCCCCCTCGAGCCTAAAAATACAGGTGTTCCTTTCTATAAGCCTCTCAACAATCTCATTTCTTTTTAATCTCCAGCTCCACTCTTCCCAGATACAATCCGCTTTTCCCCATTTGGGCAATCACCATCGGTTTCCCGGCTGCGTTCTTAACGGTGGTGTTAGTAATCATACTATGGGAATGCCCCCCAATGATCACATCGATATACCTTGTTTTACGCGCTATCTCGAAATCGTTTACTTTCTTACTGGTACTATCACCTCCCAGGTGTGACAAACAGATTATCACATCGCATTTTTCCCTTTTCTTCAACAGGGCAGAAACCTCATTGGCCTTTTCAACAGGATCCTGGTATTCCATACCTTTATAGTTCTTCTCAAAAATCAAACTTACCGGGTTCACATCCAGCGCCAGAATGCCAATGCGCAATCCGGACCGTTCGAGCACCACATAAGGTTTTACCAACCCTGACAAACTGGTATGGTCCAGCTTGTAATTGGAGCTTATCATAGGGAATTTCGCATTTCTCAACACAACCGCCAACGTGTCGATCCCGTTATCAAACTCATGGTTTCCCAGGGTTCCGGCATCGTATTTCATCCGGTTCATGGCATCAATCTCCACCCGCCCATTCAGGAAATTAAAGTACGGCGTTCCCTGCGAATAATCCCCCGCATCCACCAACAGGACATTTTCTTCTTTCGCACGAATTTGGTTAATTACTCCCATCCTGCGGGCATATCCACCCATATCGGACGTTTTTAAAGACGATTTATCCGTAGGCTCCACCTGACTGTGGGTATCATTGGTATGCAGGATCACCAGTTTTATCTTCGACTGTCCAAGAACCGTAAGGATGGAGAACAACAAAATAAAAACGGCAATCCCCCCCTTCCATTTCATCTGATTATCCGAATATCTATAGATTTGTGTTGACATGTTTTTCACTGTTAATTGTTGATTATAAATTTATGTATTGTAAATTATTTTACAATTCTTCCATCCAGTTTCGATTGGATCTTATTTCCCTTTTTTGTCTCGCCTTTGATATACTCCAGCAGCATGTCCCGCACTTTGATACCTGTATTTACTTTTTTTTCATATTGGGCCAATTGAAACATGTTGTCGTTCCCAGCGGCCAAATAATCATTGGTAGCAATGCTGTAAAGTTTTTCGGTATCCAGCGGCTTTCCACCTACCGTTATGTGGATCGCTTTCCTGTTTTCTATCTCCAGGCGCAAACCAGAGACTCCTTCCCCACCCATGCCGGCAAAGTACTGGAGCAGTTGTTCCAGTTTGTCCCCTTTCAACCAAACAATGACCAGCTCATTTTCGAAAGGCATTAATTCAAACACCTTCCCGACAGTAATGTTTCCCGCCGGTACGACCGTGCGCAGTCCCCCCAGGTTCACAACCGAAATATCCACCTGTTCACCCAAGAACTTCGATGCCGCTTGTCGGTACACATCGGCACTAAAATTAGAGAGTAGACTCTCAGGGGCATGGCCTTTCATGGTCTCTGCCACCTGCCCGATCACCACATTCATCCGGGCATCAACCCGTTGCTTTAACGGCTGCAACAGCTTTTCGTAATCCTTATCGGCGATCACTTCCGTAGTGCTGTCAATCGCAATTTTGGAAGAAGTGGCCTGAGTGATTACCCATGCTTTATGACTGCAGGATACCGCTGCGACCATAAAAAGCGGTATAATTAAAATACTTTTGATGTTCATCCTGTTTTGATTCATGAAAATATACGTCTGATAAAATTGAAAGTACGAAAGTACTGAAATTTAATTTACAGGCAAAAGAAAGCAAAAGATTGTTGCTTTTCAAATGTCGCGCAAGCAAAATGATGATTGAGCCGGCATTTAAATAGCATTTAATTCTACTTTACTAAATTAAAACAAAGCTAATAACTCTGACCACAATAGACACAATAGAACACACAAATTAATCAAAAAAGTACACAATAGTCAACTACATAAGGATATTTTAAGATTATAAATTCAGAAAGATGGCTAAAAAAAATGTCTTCTATTGTGAACTAGTGTGTCTATCGGGATTCGTTCTTTATTTTGGTAAAGTAGAATTAGTAAAGTAAAATGACTGCGTATTTTAAAATTATCTTCGAGTTAACCGTTTATAATCCGGTTCCGCAAGCTGCACGCGGGATATTAAATCCGGCTTTCCCAAACCGGGAAATGAATTAACCCTGTATTTCTTTTTCAAACGACCTGAATTTTGGGATCACTATTGCCCGATCATTGATAACTGATGACTGCTGACCGATCGCCTTTCATTCGGCTTTTGATATTCCTTCATTCTATGTATAATGGGAATTCAGAGGCACTTCCCTGGGGGTTCAGATAGGTATATCCCTCTGAACCCCCTCGCAACCCCCAGGAAACCCCCAGGCAACCCCCTCTGAACCTTATCTGAAATGCGGACCAGCCACGAAGCCAGTTACTCCCGGTATAGAGTGAAGAATGGAAAGATCATATATTGCTTTTCAATCTCGGTTGGCAATGACTCATGTTCACAAAATGACTGGTGAGTAACTCCGCCAGCTCTCCATTCCGGATGCAATCCGGGTAATTTCTTCCCATACCTTAGCTTTTGCTTTCAGACCTCATTCCTTTTTATTGCAAAGGTAAAGTCTACCTATTGTTCCTGGGAACCGGGAATCACCGAAGACTTAGAATGATAACAGGCAACACGCGATCACGGGTAATTCACGAATAATAGCCTAAAGAACCGGTCTAAAGGGATTGAAAGCACTTAATTGACACAACATCAGGTTTTAGTTTTTGGGGGTAAAAGCAAATTGTCGTATATTTGCATGTTGATTGAGAAAACAGAAATTAAACATCTTATAATTAGCATAAATACAAATGAATTTTATTGAAGAATTGCAATGGAGGGGTATGATCCATACCATGATGCCGGGGACGGAAGAACAATTGGCAAAAGAAATGACGGCAGCCTATGTGGGGATTGACCCCACAGCCGATTCGCTCCATATTGGCCACCTGGTAGGTGTCATGATGCTGAAACATTTTCAACGGGCGGGACACAAACCGATTGCTTTGGTGGGTGGTGCCACCGGTATGATCGGCGACCCATCAGGCAAATCGGCTGAACGGAATTTATTGGATGAACAAGCCCTCCGCCATAATCAGGAGTGCCTGAAGAAACAGTTGGAAAAGTTTCTGGACTTCACCAGCGATTCACCCAACGCAGCTGAATTGGTAAACAATTACGACTGGATGAAAGGATACTCTTTCCTGAACTTTATTCGTGACATCGGGAAACATATCACCGTCAACTACATGATGGCCAAAGACTCGGTAAAAAAACGCCTGAGCAACGAATCGAACGTCGGCATGTCGTTTACCGAATTCTCCTACCAGCTGTTGCAAGGATACGACTTTTTGCACCTGTACCAGGAAAAGAACTGCAAACTTCAAATGGGAGGTTCCGACCAATGGGGGAACATCACCACCGGAACCGAACTGATCCGCCGGAAAACCGGAGGAGAAGCCTTTGCATTGGTTTGTCCGTTGATTACCAAAGCCGATGGTGGTAAATTTGGCAAAACAGAAAGTGGTAATGTTTGGCTCGACCGCCGGTATACATCACCTTACAAATTCTATCAGTTCTGGCTGAACGTGAGTGATGCGGATGCTGAAAAATATATCAAAATCTTTACAGCCATTGGCAAGGAAGAAATCGATGCGTTGGTTGCCGAACATGCACAAGCCCCGCATCTGCGCCTGCTTCAGAAACGCCTGGCTCAGGAAGTAACCGTGATGGTGCACTCCGAGGAAGATTACCAGACAGCGGTGGAAGCTTCGGGCATTCTATTTGGAAACGCAACCTCCGAAGCCTTGAAAAAGCTGGACGAAGACACCTTGCTGGCTGTATTTGATGGGGTACCGCAATTCAAGGTTTCAAAGGAAATGCTCGGACAGGGCGTTAAAGCCATTGACCTGTTGACTGATGCAGCAGCTGTTTTCCCTTCGAAAGGCGAAATGCGCAAGCTGGTACAGTCGGGTGGAGTGAGCATTAACAAAGAAAAACTCGAACACCAGGATGAAATCATCGGCAGCACAAGGCTGCTCAACGACAAATATTTACTGGTTCAGAAAGGTAAAAAGAACTACTTCTTACTGACTGCCGAATAAGGGATACCGGACTATTTCTGAATAATATTCCAAAAAGGTTTTGACGAAAAGAAAAAATTCGTATCTTTGCACCGCTTTAGAAATAAAGCCCAACGATTGTCTCATGGTGTAATGGTAGCACTGCAGTTTTTGGTTCTGCCTGACCAGGTTCGAGTCCTGGTGAGACAACAATCAAGGTAATCGGTTGAATTTCAAAAATGAAGTTCAACCGATTTTTTGTTTTCCAAAAAGCTTTGTTGTGAAGAAAATTTTTCTTACTTTTGCAGCCTGAAAGTCGCACAGTCCTCAAGGACCTTTTTCGACGAATGTGTTTTCCACACGTAAAAAAGGAAAATAAACCATTGTCTTATGGTGTAATGGTAGCACTGCAGTTTCTGGATCTGCCTGTCTAAGTTCGAATCTTAGTAAGACAACAGTATTTAAATTAGAAAGCCTGATTATCAAATTGATAGTCAGGCGTTTTTAGCTTCAGACATTCAATAAAAAAGGGACTGTCTTCGGATCAGCTAAAATAGGCATACAATCGGATTTTTGTTGCATTTTAATTAATTAAGAAAACGCAAAACAATTTGTTCTTCCACACGTTAAATAGCATAAATACTCATTGTATGTGTAAATAATTTACTTACTTTTGTAAGTTATTAAAACACATACCCTTCCTATATAATTGAAACCCGATATTTTCAACAATCAAACAACCCATAGTATGACACAAGATGAAATTCTTAAGTTAAAGGCGGTTGCTCTCTATATTATTAGCAAATTCGGAGAGGTTGATATTTTGCGCATATTTAAGATATTATATTTTGCTGAAAAAGAACATTATGCTAAATATGGTCGTCGCATTGTAAACGACACTTATTTTGCATTAGAGAGAGGCCCTGTCCCTTCAGCTTTATATGATGCTATAAAAATATCTCAAGGGAAAAGTTCACTAACAAAGTTTCCACAATTAGGCGTAATTTCTAATTCTATTTGTGTTGGCAGTGATGTTTCTCTTGATTATATAATTACGGCAAATGAGCTTCCTGATATGAGTGAACTTTCAAAGTCAGATATATTGTGTTTAGATAAGTCTTTTATTGAAAATAAAGATTTAGACTATAATACGTTATCAGAGAAATCACATGATATTGCGTGGACCGATGCATGGAGTAAAAGTAAAAATTCAGTAATAAATCCAATTCTTATTGCAAAGGCTGCGGGTGCTAATGATGCAATGATAGAATACATCAAAGAAAAAGAGCTTATCAACGAATTAATTGGCTAGACATGGCTTCCTTTTCGGATTTGTTGAGTGAAACCACTAAAGGTAAATTAATTGCCAACACCATAAAAGTTGGTTCTGTTTACAGAATGAAATTAACTCCAACTGAAGGTGTAATACCAAAGACAATCGAAGATACCAGTCGGAATAAATACTTTGTAGTTGTTGGTTTTGACAAAGAAGGTAATGCTATTGGTTTCGTTCTTATAAACACCAACATTAACCCCAATTTAACTGAAGAAGTTAAGCTCTTGCACTATCCGATTCTTCATAAAAACTATCCATTTTTAGCTAATCAGAACAGATTTGTAGATTGTAATGAAATAAAAAGAATTACAATAGAGAAATTCAACAATTTGCTTGGATTAAATTCCGAAGTAGGTCAAATAACAGATGAAGATCTAAGCTACATATTTAGGACGATTAAAGAATCGCCAACAGTAACTACAAAAGAGTTACTAAAATATGGAATAATAATCTAGAATTTAAATGTTTTATTAGTGCCACAATATACTATTCCGTGAATTGTGAAATAGCTTTACAACATTAATATTTAGAATTCAGCCATTGGAATTCTAAATATGTAATTGGCGGGAATATGCTAAAAATTGATTATCTTCTACCAACAAAAAACCGCTCCAGATTATGAAGCGGTTCTTTATTCTACATTTTCATTCACAAGCCAGTCGGCTAACGTCTAAACTCTTCCCCATTATTAATGCGTAAACAAGCGGGTTCCGGTATGATACATAATCATATTGTATTCATCGGCAGCAGCAATACAGAGGTCATCACGCAGGGAACCTCCCGGGTGGGCTATGTACTGGATATTGGTGCGGGAAGCGCGGTCGATATTATCTCGGAACGGGAAGAAGGCATCCGAGGAAAGGCTTATTCCATTGAATTGATTAATAAACAGGTTTTTCTCCTCCTGAGAAACAGGTTCCGGAATTGATGTTAATTGTGAAGCCATCAATTTCTTTTCATTATCCGAAAGTTCGTTCCACAGAATAAACTGGTCCACAATATTCGCTTTCTCAGGTTTCTTCAGGTTTTCGGCAAACTCAAGGCCCAGCACTTTGGGATGTTGTTGCAGGAACCATTTTTCAGCTTTATCACAGGCCAACCGAAGACAATGCACACGCGATTGCTGGCCGGCACCTACACCTATAAGTTGCCCGTCATAAGCCACCACCACCGAATTAGACTGGGTGTATTTCAGGGCTATCGTAGCAACGATCAGTGATTGCAGGGCTTCTTCCGTCACTTTTTTATTGGCTGTAACTATGTTGTTGAAAAAGTTTGCATCTATTACGGCTTTATTCCGTGATTGCTGCACCGTAAACCCATACACATCTTTTGTTTCCACATCCCCCGGTTCATAGTCCTTGTCTATTTGCAATACCAGATAATTCCCTTTTTTCTTTGCTTTTAGTATCTCCAGGGCTTCGGGATCATACCCGGGAGCAATGATCAGATCGGATACTTCCGATTTAATAATCTTAGCCAATGAGACATCGACTGTTTCACTCACGGCTGCCGCATCGCCAAAAGCACACATACGGTCTCCTCCCCGGGCCCGGATATAGGCCGTAGCCACCGGAGACAAATCGGTTACCGTAATAAACTGGGATTTCAGGAACGTAGGATCGAGCGGTTTTGCAATGGCAGCCCCTGCCGGACTTACATGTTTAAAAGAAGCGGCACTGGCCACACCCGTTGCAGCCCGTAGCTCCTTTACCAATTGCCAGGCTGCAAGAGCATCCAATATATTTACATAACTTGGTACCCCATTCAAAACTTTCAACGGGGAAATGTCGCCATCGAAGTGTACGTTGGCATTCTTCTGATGCGGATTAACCCCATACTTTAATTTAATATCCATTTTATCTGTATTATAATTTAATAAATTCTTATCTTTATTTTCCTTTATCTGCGCCCCGGGCCGTAACTCTAAAATTGTATTGCGAACAAGGACAGGCCCCTTATAAATAAAAAAAATAGTTGTTATCTGATCCTAACAACTTAAAGCGAAATAGACATTAATTCATGTCCTAAATCGTGCAAACCTTTTTCGATCTTCTCTATCTGAGCTTTTCTTGGTTTAGTCCTCCCACGTAAATAGCTCCACAATTGTTTTTGATGTATACCGGTTATTTTTTCCATTCCGGATAATGATAATATACCCGAATAGTACTCCAGTAAACTCTCCGTGTCAAATTTATAAACAATTTCAAACTCTTCATTTAGAAATTTAGGGTACGACAATCCACTCTCAATTGCCGTTTTTTTATAGAAGTCCATTTGTTCAAGCATATTGTTTTTTGCACTTTCAGCCGTTTCTCCCATTCCATTAAACATTTCATTTGTACAATACACGCTAAAAGCCCCATCTGACGTCCTTTCAATTATTGCTTCAATTGTTTTCATATATTCTTGTTTTATAGAGGGGTTATTTTAAATTCATTTCTTTCTTTATTTTCATTTCTAATCCTTTACCTACTTCCTTACTTCCATGGTAAGTAGCTACGTAAGTAATTCCATTTTTCTCGTAAATTATATGACTTCCAGATTGCCTAAAAACTTTCCATCCGTTTCTCAAGATCAGTTTATTTAACTCACTCGATTTCATAACACGGTCATTTGTTATTTCACCTCACAAAGATAGTAATATTTCTATTAATAATAAGGTAAAACAATAGAAGTATTACTATTATATATTTATTAGCCGAAAGATTTAAGCCTTTTTATAAAAAACACCAGACAAGTAGAACTGTCATGTCTATCACGAAATATTATTTTTTGCAATAACCGGATTATCTCGTTTTTATCTGCTTATGCGTTTAACTAAAAATAATTTCGTACATTTGGCACGTCATGAACAAAGAATGGATTATTTATCCTACGATAAAGGAACTATCCTTGTCACGGCCACGAAAAGTATCAACCAAATACGGATTTAAAAGTCAAAAAATGATCAAGCATAAACAAGCATTCTTAATTGCTGCAATG
Organism: Bacteroidota bacterium; assembly: GCA_030706465.1. Lineage (GTDB taxonomy): Bacteria > Bacteroidota > Bacteroidia > Bacteroidales > Paludibacteraceae > Paludibacter. Next base: position 40,949 of record JAUZOM010000008.1, read on the forward strand.
GCAATTACCCTGACCGGATTACTGACCAATTGTACCAATCCGTCAAAAAAGACAACCAAGTCGCCAAACGGACTGGAAAGTAAGGCGGTAACAAACGAGGAAAATACCCCTGAGCCAACAACATTACAGCCTGTTGATACGGCAAAATACAATAAAACACTTATTTACCTTGCAAACGGGGATACTACCGGGCGCTGGCCGGTAAAGAAACAACCCTATCCCCTGCCGGGAGCCATACTACCCTTTAAACGGATTGTAGCCTTCTACGGTAATCTTTACTCTAAACGTATGGGCATTTTGGGCCAATTGCCGCCTAAGGAGCTGTTAGCCAAATTAGATGTAGAAGTAGCCAACTGGGAGAAGGCAGATCCGAAGACCCCGGTACAACCGGCGCTTCATTATATTGCAGTAGTAGCCTCAGGTACTAAAGGAAAAGATGGCAAATTCCGGACCCGTATGCCGGACAAACAAATCGATTCTGTGCTGACTATTGCCAAGATGAGGAAGCATATGATTGTTTTTCTGGATATACAGGTCGGTTGGAGCCGGATTGAAGATGAATTACCCCGTCTGGAGAAATACCTTAAATTGCCGTATGTCCATCTGGGAATTGATGCGGAGTTCTCAATGAAAAATGGGAAAAGACCAAGCACCAGCATCGGCACCTTCGATGCCAGCGATGTCAACTATTGCTCCAATTACCTGGCCAAACTGGTCAGGGAGAATCATCTGCCCCCCAAGGTATTCATTGTCCACCGGTTTACACAACGAATGATTACCAACTACCGGAATATAAAGCTGCATCCCGAGGTTCAGGTTGTCATGAATATGGACGGTTGGGGTGAGCCTTCCCTTAAAAAAGGGACCTACTATTTCTTTATCTACAAAGAGCCGGTACAATTTACCGGGTTTAAATTATTTTACATAAACGATCTCAAAAAAGCCCCTAACCATATGATGACGCCGGCTGAGATATTAAAACTAAAACCAGGACCTGTTTATATTCAGTATCAGTAAGCAGGACCTGAAAAGAATTACAGGATGATTCAATATCTCACCTATCCGGTGATTGAAACTGCTATTCCTATTAAAAAACAACTGATTTATTCACCTTAAAAAACAACAAACATGGAATTTATGCCTATCCCCGGTTTTATTATCGGTCTTCTTGTTATTTTACTTCTTTCAGGGCTTCGGATATGCCAGGAGTACCAACGCTCTATTATTTTTCGTCTCGGACGTTTTCAATCGATTAAGGGACCAGGACTTTATTGGATCATTCCATTTATCGATGCCCAACAACGGGTTGACATCCGCACCAAAACCGTGGACCTGGAACAACAGGAAACCATCACCAAGGACAGCGTAACCATCAAGGTCAATGCCGTGCTTTGGTTCCGGATAACGAATCCGGAGAACGCTATCATTCAGGTAGCCGATTATTACAAAGCCGTTTATCAATTCTCCGTAACGGCTTTGCGTAATATCATCGGCCAACATTCACTGGACGAAGTGTTGCGGGAACGTGAACAAATCAATGCAACCCTTCAAAAGAATGTGGATTCTATTACCGAACCCTGGGGCATAAAAATCGAAATGGTGGAGATGAAAGATGTGGAAATTCCCGAAGCTATGCAACGTGCCATGGCCCGTGAAGCGGAAGCTATCCGTGAAAAACGTGCCCGGATTGTAAAAGCGGAAGCAGAACTGGAAGCATCCATCAAACTGACACAAGGTGCAACAGTCATGGAAGGAAGTCCGATTGCCCTCGAACTTCGCCGGATGCAAATGTTATCGGAAATAGGCATTGATAATAATACAACCACCATTGTCCTGGTACCTTCGGAATTTACGAATGCCGCGAAGAGTTTTAGTGAGCTAGCAGCAAAGAAAGAGAAGTAAGATTTTTTATAAACAAGAAACAAGAACCAAGAGCCAAGACATTAGATTCAAGAAAAAAAGACGTAGAGAGACAAGACAAGGAGCAATTGTTCCGGATTGGGGTGTATAACAAAAGAGGAAAGCCGGTTGGCTTTCCTCTTTTGTTACTCCTATAAACACAGGCGAATAATTGCAATATAGTGTCTTGGCTCTTGATTCTTGACTCTTGGCTCTTGGCTCTAAACTCAACGCTCTAAGCTCTAAGCTCTAAAGTAGCTCCGCAATATATTTCTCCAGCTTAATCAGGTCTTGTGTAAATTTACGAATTCCTTCTGCCAGTTTCTCCGTAGCCATGGCGTCTTCATTCAGCATCCAGCGGAATGTCTTTTCATCCAGACTAAGTTGTTTAATCCCGAGTAATTTAGAATCTCCGGCATCCAGTTTCTTTTCCAGAACGCCTTCAGTATTCTCAAGTTCCTTTAGGAATGCTGGCGAAATGGTCAAGGCATCACAGCCTGCCAACTCAATAATCTCACCTATATTCCGAAAACTGGCGCCCATAACCGTTGTGGCATAACCGAACTTCTTAAAATAATTGTATATCTGTTTTACCGAGTTTACACCGGGATCTTCGACTGCCGGGATATCCGTCACGCCACGGTCCTTTTTATACCAATCCAGTATTCGACCGACAAAAGGAGAAATAAGCGTCACCTTGGCCTCGGCACACCGGACTGCCTGGGCAAAAGAAAACAGCAAGGTCAGATTACAATGAATACCTTCTTTTTCCAGTTTCTCGGCTGCCTGGATTCCCTCCCAGGTTGAAGCAACTTTAATGAGGATCCGCTCACGCGAAATACCATTGGCCTCATACAACTGGATCAATTCACGTGCCTTGCCCATACTGGCTTCGGTATCAAACGAAAGCCGCGCATCCACTTCCGTTGAAACACGCCCGGGAACAATCTCCAGTATTTTCAGACCAAAATTAACCGCCAGCTTATCCATAGCATGGCTTAGCTGAATGGTTCTATCGTTTGATATACCTTTGGCATATTGAATGGCGTCGTCGATCAGCGCACTGTACTTGGTATCCATTGCAGCGGCAAGGATCAGGGAAGGATTGGTGGTGGCATCAACAGGTTTATAGGCCATCATGGAATCAAAGTCGCCCGTGTCGGCTACGACTTTTGTGTACGTTTTTAGTTGTTCCAGTAAGTTCATATTATTGATTTTAAAGTGTTCTCATTTTAAAATAAACTAACTGATTTGAAGTACCATTTGTTCGCTGGGAACAAAACATACTTCAAACTTAGCTTCAGTTGGCTTTCGATCTGCTTCGAACAAGTTGATCGATGATCAGAAAGATGACGCCAAAAGTAACCGATATATCTGCCACGTTTAATATCCCGGTACGTAGCCGGCCGATACCGAAATTAAGAAAATCAACCACCGCAAAATCATTCAATAACCGGTCGATTAAATTTCCCAGTCCTCCTCCGATCATACTGACAAAAACAATAATCATTTTTTTATCCGTCAATTTGAAAGCGCAATAATACAGTCCGTATAAACAGACTAAAATTGGAAGGATGATAAACAGGATGTACTTCACAGAATCCGGCCAGTCGGAGCCGAGACTGAGGAAGGCTCCCGTATTTTCCGTATATTTTAAGATGACGGTATTGTAAAAAAAGGATAGCTGATCTTTCCCGGTCAGGTAGGTTGTTGCAAGGATCTTGGTTATTCTGTCCAGCGAATAATTAACCAATAAAACTATCAATGTCAGGATTAGTTGTTTTTTTCGTTTCATGTTATTTCTATATTTTAATCGGATCTGTACTTTACAATGATTTCCGGTTCTTCCACACCTGGTAGGAGTTAATAATGTTTTGCCAGAGCACATACGATCCGGGCCCGATGGAAGCAACCGGATTTAAATACAGTTGGGCCATCCAAATAGCCAGAATGGTATTCTTTTGCCCTAATCCCTGGCCGCCGGCCACCGTATCATCATAGCGCCTGCCGATGACACGGCCTGCCGCAAACTGACCGGCACAGACAATCAGGGCCCCTGCTGCAATGAGGGCTTCGGTTAAGTAGGACTCTTTCTGTCCGATAATAAACACAACCATGCGTCCGGTAACGATACACAAAGCCACAGACCACAAATAGAAAGAAAGTCCCGAAAAGGAAGCAATTTTAGCGTTCATCCCGGGTGTGAATTTTTGCAGCGCCATTGCCAGGGCAAAAGGAATAAACAATAACACAAAAACACGTTGCGCAATAGCCAGAAAAGATTCAAAAAAAGGCAAATCCTGATAGTGCCCGATCCGGGAAAAAATCACCGGGGCCGCCAGGGCTACACACATATTGCTAACCAGGCTATAGGTAGCCAGGCTGCCGACATTCCCTTTCAACATGCCTGTTATAACAGGAGCAGCCGTTCCGGTAGGAGCCAGTACACAAATCATAGCCCCTTGCGCCAGGGTAATATTGAAGGGGGAAAGCACAAAAAAAACAGAAAGGCTGCCCAGGAGTTGGATCAGTATTAACCAGATATGCAGACGGGACAGGCGCAGTTGGCTTAATCGCAGGTTACAATACGTGAGAAACAACATGGCAAAAATCAGGTAGGGTGTCAGAAATGACAACTGAATAAAAAATCTATAAAAGACAGCCCCCACCGTAATGGCAATGGGC
>JAUZOM010000080.1 GCA_030706465.1 Bacteroidota bacterium
AAGCCTTTCGACCAATGCCCATACTTTCACACATGAATTTACGAACTCATCCAACTCAAAAGATTCGGTATACAGAATCAGACTTACCGTCACTACAGCCAATTGTTCGGATACCCTGTCGGTTCCAATTACAGTGTATCCTCAGGTGAAAGCAAGTTTCCTCTATAGCGGGAACAAGGCAGACTGCAACCCGCTAACGACAACATTTACGAACAACAGTTCGCCCAGTGCTACATTATTTTATTGGGATTTCGGAGACGGGACCTCATCCTCTGACCACAATCCCACGCATCAATTCATCAATAATTCGCCCCACGACACTACCTTTAAAGTAACACTAACAGCCACATCTGACAGGCAATGCAGCCAGTCGGTTTCCGTTAACCTGACAGTATTCCCTTACATTCTATCTGGCTTTACAGTCGACAAAAATGATGTATGTTCAGGTGACAGTATTTTATTCAGGGACAATTCAAAAGGAGGTGTAACCGGCTGGAACTGGGATTTTGGAGACGGTTCGGCTGCTTACACCGGAAATATCCCGCCGGCTCATCAATATAATAATTTGGGCGCACAGCCTAAAAATTATTTCATAAAGCTTAACGTAAACAACCATGCCAATTGCCTGAACTTGTTCACTGATACCGTGACAATCTATCCCAAAGTAACAGCAACTTTCCAGTCGGACACAGCAGGCTGCCAGCCTTTTGCCATCAAATTCACCAACAAATCGACAAATGCAACCTCTTACTTTTGGAGTTTCGGGGATGGAAGTACCAGCAACAATACCAATCCGTCATATATTTATCACAACTATTCTGACCGGGATACTACTTTCCGTCTAAAGGTACTGGCCACCTCAGACTACCTTTGTGCCGATTCCACCTCGCAGGTTATTCAGGTATTTCATAAACCCAAAGCCCGATTTAACATACCCAAAACCATCGCCTGTCCACCATTTACGGTGAACATTCAAAATACCAGCGTAACCTCAGGAAGCACCTTCACCTGGAATTTTGCAGACGGGACAAAGGATACAGTCACAGCCGACAAAGCCGGCACACTCAGCCATGTCTTTTACAACAATCCTCCAGCCTCAGCCATCCGGACATATCCCATATCCCTTCATGCAGAAACAGCCCATGGATGTTCGGATAATGATACGGTCCCGGTGAGGGTTTACCCTAAAGTGACGGCATCATTCTCAAGTCTGACGGATTCGGCCTGTACTCCGTTCACCTATTCCATCAACAATACGACTTCCAATGCTTCGAACTACAACTGGTGGTTTGGGGATGGCTTCAGTTCCCAGGCAGGTAATCCGGTGCATGTGTTTTACAATTATGGGGATGAAGATACTACTTACAGGATAAGGCTTCTGTCCACTTCGCCCTATTCATGTACGGACACTACTTCAAGAATTATTAAAGTTTATCATCAGCCCAGGGCTATATTTTCGGTGGCGAAGAATGTGGACTGTCCTCCTTTTGATGTCGCCCTGCAAAATCAATCGACAGGAACCCGTCTAACCTACAATTGGGATTATGGGGACAACAAGAGCTATACAACCAGTGTAAAAGATGATCCCCTGGCCTTGACACATGCTTATTCCAACGATTCAACAGGGATCAGGGTATATACCATACGGCTGCATGTGGTCAATTCCGGAACCTGTGCCAGCGATGCATACACGAACATCAATGTTTATCCCAATGTAACGGCAAATTTCAGGCCCGACACTGCAGGTTGCAGTCCTTTTTATGTTCAGTTTACCAACCTCAGTAAAAACGGCGACTTCTATCGTTGGAACATGGGTGATGGACTTACATCCGGGATGAAAAATCCATTGAACCGATATGTAAACCTTTCGCTTGCCGATACGACATTCACCGTTAGCCTAAAAACGGAGTCCCGTTATGGCTGCAGCGACTCCACCACCAGAAAGGTAACCGTATATCCTTCGCCGCAGGCGGAATTTGCAATTACCCCGCCCCTGTCAACCTACCCGGATGCCACTTTTAATTTTACGAACAATACGAACCCGGGGCCATGGCAATATATGTGGGATATGGGCGATAATTACAGTACTGTGGATAAAGATCCCGGCACGCATACCTTTCAGCATTGGGGCACCTTTAACATAAAACTGCGAGCCGCAAGCGAACATTGCATGGATTCTATCAGCCACAAGGTCTATCTGATAGCACCGGTGCCGATTGCCATGTTTGACTCCTCATCGCAGGGATGCGCCCCACATACCGCTTATTTTACGAATAAATCGATTTATGGCCACTCCTATTTATGGGATTTTGGTGATGGTTCTACTTCAACTGCAGAACAGCCTGTTTCGCATTTGTATAATCAGGCCGGCATTTATAATGTAAAACTTACCGTAAAAGGCGATGGAGGGGAAAGTTATCATTATGAAACCGTCACAGTTTATAGTTTGCCGGAAGTAAACTTTGAACTTGCCCCCGACACAATTATGCTTCCAGATGAAAAACTAAGATGCTACAACCTTTCAAAATACGGGACGTCTTATCTGTGGAAATTCGGGGATGGCGAAACATCCACAGAAAAAAATCCCACCCATCTTTATACCGTCAAAGACCTGGGTGCACAAAACATCAGTCTTACCGTATGGACAGACCATCAATGTGTTGATTCGCTGGTCAAATATGCTGCAGTAAAAATTGTAGGTGCAGGCTACCTGAGGTTTCCCAATGCCTTCTCGCCAAGTCTGGACGGGCCCAACGGAGGAATATACAAGGTGAAAGACATTAACAATGATGTTTTTCATCCTTTATTTGACGGGATTATGGATTATCACCTTGAAATCTATAGCCGGTGGGGAGCCCGAATATTCGAATCGGATAATGTCATGACCGGCTGGGATGGTTAGTATCAGGGCAAGCTTTGCAAACAGGATGTATATGTGTGGAAAGTGAAAGCCACTTTCTACAATGGGAAAATGGTAACGGATGCAGGCACCGTTACCTTGTTGATCAAAAAGAACAACTAGGTCAGGTTAAAAATCGGAACTCTGCACTTCAGGTAATAATCCAATAAGAAAACATAGACATACTTTGGATTTTCCTCCCTATAGTTATCGTCCATGACTGGCGTATCACAAAAAAAGCGGCAGAAAAGTGCCGCTTTTTTTGGGGGAAATATAATCCGATTAAGGGATGATTTCCACTTTTATATCATCAAGGAATATACGGTTTTTACCGGCACCAACTCCCGACAGATTGTAATCGCCGCCAAGGAATTTAATCTGGGTTGCAGAGGTGGCTCCTGTAATTGTAAATGTTCTTGTTGCCTCAGGTTGTTTCCAGAAATTTTGGCAATAAGTTTCAACAGTACCATCAGTCGGATATACAGGCCAGTTATCAATTACAAACTGCGTAACGCTTGGAGTACCGGCACCCAGAACAAATATATTAAGATAATTATCATCCTTTGTACCCGTTGCAGTTTCATAAGGAACAGCTTTAAAAGTAACTTTCACATTCTTTGTTCCGACAATATTAAGTTTTGGAGAGATCAGATCACCGCCGTAGGTGGTTTTACCCAGTTTAGCAAAACCAGGACCAGCATATAACAAAGGTTGGTTACTACTAAAAGAGTTATTAGTAGACGTCCAGCCATGGGCTTTTTCATCATCTGTCCAGGAATCATACCTTTTTGCACCTGTGGTATTGTAAAATGCATAGCTATTGGGGGAGGACCCTGAATTCAAATAATAATGTTCAAGCCAGCTGAAGTCTTCATTAAGTATAACAACGCCAGAGGCCTGTGTAATTGTTATGGATGCTGTAACACCAGGTAAATCTTTAGCTGTAATAGTCATGACAGCAGAACGGGAATCACCTGTATTCAATCCGGCTGCGAATGTAACCTTTGAGGGTGATAATGATTGCAGGGTAAGCCAGTTTGAGTCAGAAAGAGAATAGGTCCAGTCGACATTTGAGGTAATATTTATATCACAGGTTCCTCCGGTGCCGACAATAGATGCTCCGGAGGCCGCACCGGCAATAACGATAGAGGGTATATTTGCATCCTGATCTACAGTGAACAATACCGGTTGTTCTTCTCCGTCAACTACAAAAGCGAACTGCATGGACCGTTTATCGAAGGTCGTATTTTCGTCAACAATAATTTTAAAGATTCCATCATCTTCCCCTTCAGCGGGAAATGCCTTAATCCAATCGCCATCGCCTTTTGCGACAATTTTCCAGGGACGGTTAGAGCGTACGGTATAACTTTGGGAAACGCCTTTTGTACTTGCTGACAAACCGGTAGGATTATCTTCTATTTTGAAGTAAGGAGTACCTTCTTCTTCACTTTTCACACAAGCCGTGAAAAAAGTAACAGAAGCAAGAAATAAGGAAAAAACAAGAATTCCTTTTAACTTCCTATTTATGAATTTGTAATTTTTCATTGCATTATTTTTTGCTTGAATATGAATTATTTACCTTGTCCAATTGCCTGTTTGCTCCACCATACAGGAGTTTTCATATTATTTGCACCACCCATTCTGTCGAGGGCCACCTGTGCATTTGTGCCATTGGTTGCAATGGTCACAGTAGGATATGCAAAACGAGTCGGCAATATAAAGTCGTTATAAACAGTACCGGCCCCAATGGTAAGGACAGGATATCCCGTACGACGGAATTCATGATAAGCTTCCATACCGACAAAGAACAGGGCAATATACTTCTGATTTGCAATAAGTTCTTCCTTATTGGTGGCCTTATCCCATGATGCCAGGTCAGAATTAAGGAAAGTAATTATATCTGCATCGGTAATAGTAACCGGCGTTGCGCTATAAGCTCCCATCGGTGCCCATTTTTGCATTGAAGCAGTTACGGCATCAGTATAATAGCTCTTTGCAGCACTCTCACCGCCATCAATAAGACCTTTTAATGCAGCTTCAGCCAGGATGAACTTAACTTCAGCATAATCCATGAAAGTAGCCGGAGCATCGGCACGGCAGAAAACTGCAGCATTAAGCCAAGATGATCCTAAATCAACAGAAGATTGTTCTTCAGGAGTGCAACCTCCAACTGTACCAATCCAGATATTTTTAGGATTAGATTTTGCATTGGGATTTTTCTTTCCATAAATAGGAAGTCGAGGATCCACATAGGTTTGAGCTCCAGTGGCATCAGTAACAACAGTCATCTTTATAACCTGTCGGGTGATTTTATAAGCTGAACTTGAAAAGTTACCTTCTGTTGTCGTGGCAAAATAATTACGATAAGGATCTGTACCTGAGTATTTTACAGTTGCATTATCATCATTTGATTCAAAAATCGGATATTTGTCCTTATTGGTCAGAATTTCCTTCATTTTGGTACCGGCATTCATTTCAGTTCTGCCACTTATACGACAAAGCAGCCTGAGGTATAAGGAATTGTTAAACTTACGCCATTTCAGAATATTCCCTGCATACATGCCGTCAAGAGTTGGTTTTTCAAAGACTGGATTTGTTGCATAAAGATCGTTGGCGGCTTCCAGTTCGGCAAACATCTCCTGATAGACTTCTTTCTGAGAATCGAACTTAGGAGTAGTAGTTCCCCCAATCTTTTGGGCTGTAAAAGCTTCAGAATAGGGTATATCCCCATACATGTCGGTAAGATTGGACATGTAAAGAACTTTAAGAGTCTGGGCGATAGCTTCCAGAGCCACGTCATTTTTAGCGGCAGCAAGCTCGTACATGTGAATTGCATTGTTTGCATAACGTGCATAAAAATTCCAGAATGTAGAAAAGTCCGTATCCGCAAGGAAGTATCTGTGTTCCTGACGGGTACTCCCACCCGTAAAAGCAGTATATTGAATCAGCTCGTCGTTATAGCACCAGCTATAATGCAACCATGTATTGGCTCCATTATAAAGGAGTGGCTCAAACATATTACTTGCAGTAATCTGGCCTACAAGGGTAGCGTTTGGATTTGTATTTATCTCCTCAAAATCGGATGTACATGCTGACATTAATATTGCAATGAGTCCGCCAGTGACTAACTTATATAATATTTTCATAATCAGTCTTTGTTTAGAATGAAAGCTTAATATTTAAACCATAGGACCTTGTCATGGGGAATGCCATGGCCTCGATACCTTTAAAAATTTCTGATCCATTCAACATACCGGTCTCAGGATCATACTGAGGGAATTTTGTAATACAGAATACATTGGTAGCAAAAATACCCAGACTTGCATTCTGGCAAATCTTGGTTTTCTGTAAAAAATTCTTCGGGAGTCTGTAGTCAAAACGGAGTTCTGTCAACTTAAGATAGGAGGTGCTGAATGTATTTTCTTCAACATTATTGCGGTTCCATACATAACTATTGTAATAAGTCTCAATGCTGCTGGTTATGTTATTGTTCTTTGTATAGGTAAAGGTACCATCTCCATTGCTGACTTGGTTCACCCCATCAACAACCAGGCCATCATACCGTCCAGGAAGAGAGTTCTTTAACTTACCCTGATAGGAAAGGCTGAAGTTGGTTACGGAATAGCAATGTCCGCCCCATTGACCGGTGAAAGATGCTGAAAGGGAAAAGTCCTTATAACTAAAAGTATGGGTCATACCGGCTCTCCATATTGGATTAACGTTTCCTATTTTTCTTGTCGGATTATCATCAAGAATAGGATAACCGCTACCATCCACAAGTTTCATTCCTGAGCAGTCAATATTTTTCCCGCTTTCATCTGTATAATAGGAACCTTTAGGAGCTCTCTGGTATCCCCGACCGTAAATCTGGTGCATTTCCTGTCCAACATAGGAATATATGTACACACGGCCTCCGATTGTTGTTCCAATGTCAGTTGGCAGTGGGGTTTCAACATTCCATCCATCCTGCAGGCTGACCAGTCTATTCTTATTGGCTGACCAGGTCATATCAATAGACCAGTTGAAGTCTCTGGTTTCAACAGGAACAAAATGGGTTGATATTTCGACACCTTTATTTTGGATCTCCCCGGCGTTAATTTTCATACCAGTTGCACCGGTAATCTGGTCAAGGTCAACCGTTACGATTTGATTTGTAGTTGAGGTCCTATAAAAGGTAAGTTCAAAGGAAAGACGATTCATAAATAGTTTACCATCAAGACCTGCCTCATAACTTTCAACATTTTCCGGTTTGATTTTCGGGTTCACAATAGTACCCGGAAGGGTATACCCTCCTGGAAATGAAGTGGATGAATAACACTGGGCAAGACTGTACGGATTGGTATCGTTACCCACATTAGCCCATGACAAACGAAGTTTCAGAAGATCAATCCAGCGGGCATAATCCCGGAAATTCAGGACATTGTTCAGTAAAACGCTTGCAGAAACCGAAGGATAGAAAAATGACCAGTAACCTCTTGAAAGAGTACTAGACCAGTCGTTGCGTGCGGTCATATCCAGATAATAAGTGTCTTTCCAGCTTAAGGTTGCCAGTCCGTATAAACTATTGACTTCTTTTTTACTTTGGTAATTATAGGGATCAGGATTTACTCCCAAAGGAAGGTTGGTAGGATTATAAACGCCTTCAATTCCCAATTCAGGAAGAGTGATTTTACTGTTAAAATAATCTCTTTCCATCATGTTGCCGCCAAATGCAACTGTTAATCCCAGCTGATTGTCTACAAGATTATTATTAAGATAACGTAACATAAAATCATTATTAAACTCATATTGTCTTATGTCCTGTTGACGATAAAGCCCCATGGGCGAATCTGTGGTGTAATAAGGTTTTTGCTGGGTACGGAATTCATCATCCCAGTCCAGGCCTGATCTCAGATCAAGAGTAAGTCCTTTTAAAAGATTTAAGGTTACGTCAATATTTCCATAAACCCTGTTTTTCTTAGTACCGTTCAATTCTTCATACAGACTTCTGTAAGGATTATAAGAACTTGTGGAAGGGTATACTAGGCTCTGTCCATTAGTTCCTTCAGTATTTGACCAGTTTGTATAGTTGTAACGGCCATTAAAATATTCATTTTTCCAGTCATTTATACTGTTGGAATTATATCCCCATGCCAATGCATACAGAGGACTTGTTTCATCATAACCACTTACAGGCATATTATCTGAATTTAAATGCAGATAATTAACCTTTGATGAAACAGTTATAAACTGATTGATATCATTATTCACCGAGAGAGATACATTTTGTTTATTGTATCCGGTATTGGGAAGTATCCAGCTATTACGTGTGTCTGTATAGGAAAGACGAGCGTTTGAACCTTTGCCATTACCCCCATCAATCGTTATACTATTATTAAATGTAACACCAGTCTGAAATAATCCCGTGTACCAATCCTTCTGATATACCCAGGGTAATTTAGTATATTCTCCGGTTTCCCAGTTTTTAGAAGCATATTGATAACGTAATTGGCTCTTATCAAATTTTTCTCCGAAGGCATATCTTGAAATGTTACGGGTAGTAGCAATTCCGTCTGGAGCTTCATCAGCTGTCAACGGCCAGAAGCAATATTCATCAAGCCCCAGGTCAGAACCAGAACCATATTCAGTCTGAAAATCCGGCCAATATCCTGCATTTTCAAAGGCAGTTGAAGAATTTACGGTAACCCCAAAACCTTTGTCTTTTCGACCTGCTTTGGTCGTAATAATGATAGCTCCATTTGCAGCACGTGAACCATAAAGTGCTGTTGCCGAAGCACCATGTAAAACAGAAACGGTTTCAATATCATCCGGGTTCAAATCGCTTGCTGCATCTCCAAAGTCAACCGGTGCATCACCAGAGGCATAATTAGTTCCTGAGGCATTTGTAGTTGACCCTGAAAGTACAGGAACCCCATCAATAACAAACAACACTTCGTTATTCCCGTAATTTAAGGAATTATCCCCCCGAAGAGTGACCCGTTGAGAAGATATCGGGCCGCTATTAGCCGTACCAAAATTCAGACCGGCAACTTTACCCGACATTTTAGTAAGCCAGTTCCCTGAAATGGATTTTGTAATTGCCTCATTGTTAACTTTTGAAACAGCATAGCCCAGTGATTTTTCTTCCCGGCTAATACCTAAAGCGGTCACAACCACGGCGTTCAGTTCAACTACATCCTCATTTATTGTGACGTTGATTACTGACTGGTTACCCACAGGAACTTCCTTTTTAATGTATCCGATATTCTGAAATACAAGAACAGGATTATCTCCAGTAACATTAATCTTAAATTCACCATTTGCATCGGTGAGAGTACCTACCGTGGAACCTTTAAGCAGGACGGTAACACCAACAACGGTTGTGGTCCCATCCTTTTCAAAAACGGTCCCCTTAATTTCCCTGCTTTGAGCCATTATTGGCAAAGCCGCCAAAAACAGCAACACAAATGCAAGCAAATTTTTAAGAACTGATTGTGATTTCATAAAATGATTGTTTAGGTTTTTTTAATTGATACTTGCGAATTGATAGTTTATTGTTATCTCATTAAATATGTAAAACTCTTTGGCCTGGTCATTGTTTCCGGATATACATTACCAAAACGGTCTGTTACTTTTATATCAAGTGAAGAATTGGCAGAGGATGCTTTTACCTTAAACATGTGAGCGGTTTTACCGGTATTAAAGGAACTTGTCGGCTCAGCACCTGCATTTAACCGCTTTGCTTCATAAGATATGATATGAAGAGGATCTTTTGCATATACTCTTTCAACCGTAAGTGGCATTCCATTCTCACTAACCTCTACCTTCCAGTCTGGATCATAGCCCCAGACATTAATAAGAACTTCATTATTGGTATTTTTAATTGAATAAACATCTGCATAGGGAGCCAGTGCCTGATCTGTTGAATTCGGTGCATACCCTGCAGCTGTGATATAAACATTATTCAGATCGTAGGTTCTAAACTGATAATTTTTAGGATAACCTATTGATTTATAATACCATTTAACATCCTTGCCATTCATTTCAAGAACATTATAACCCGCCACGCTTCCATCTTTACAGATCTGATTGCCGGCATATCCTGATTTCCCGGTCCACCACCAGGTTGCACAAACTGCAGCAATATTATGTTCAAAAAGAGAAGAAGAAACCTTTACATTATAATTCACATGAGTATGGCCTGATAAAACATGGACATTGCTGAAACCCTGAACCGCTGAAACCAGATCGCTTGCATCATCAATGGCGTAATTGCTTGTCTGATTCCCCTGCGTGTCAATTGTGGGATTGGAAAATAATGGTGCATGAATTGCTATAACAATGGGCGTACTTTTATCCGCAATTGTTGAAAGATCTTTGTTCAGCCATTGAATCTGAGCTGAAGTGAAAGCGTCATTATATGTTCTGTCTCCAATAACTCCCTGTGAACCGCCATTATTTATATACACAATATCATCCAGAACAACGTAATGAACTTTTCCCAGATTAAATGAATAATAAGAAGGTCCAACTGAATTCTTGAATTTCTGTTCAGCTCCCCAGTCACTGGCATAATAGGGATCATTATCATGGTTACCCATAACATCAAATACCGGGATATTTATTTTGGATATTAAATTCAGGTAATCCGTAAAGCTAAAGTTACCATCATACCAATACAAATCCCAGGTCATATCACCCAAATTCAGACCATATACCTTTTCTCCGGTAGTCATGCATTCTACTATTGTGGAACTGATATCAGGAATAAAACCATTACTTATTTGGGAGACATCATCATTTCTGTTAGCCAAATGCATATCTGTCATAACCAACATCACATGTTTTGAATTATCTACCGGCATCAGTGAAAAATCATTTCTTTCCACGCTGCTTCCTCCTGCAAGTCTTTTATAGAACTGTGGAAGACTATTTGCAGTTGAAACTTCATAATTTCCCGGAACAGAAATAAAAACGAATCCGCTCTTTTTTTGTGAAGCCAGATAATAGATACCATTATTATCGGTAGTTGTCACTTCGTAACCATCCGAAACCACAACACCAGGAATACCTGTCCCGTTGCTGTATACAATTCCTTTCAGGGTCATCCCTGCCTCATCAGGTACTGAAGTAGCAGGAACAACATTGATTGTTGTTGAACCCAGTGAAATAGCACTTTGATCTCTGCGTACCGTTATTTTATATAATCCCGATGTGAATCCGACAGGAATGCTAAAGGTTGCCGAATGGTCGGTAACAGAATTGACTGTACATGTATCAACCTTAGTTTCATCAGAAACAAGAGTAAGCAAAAACTCATCACCGGTTTCAAATCCCTTTCCGCTGAGGGTTATATTTCCAGCTACCTGAACATTAATAGTTGAAGGAATAGAGACTTCGGATATTTTCAGGGGCACGACATCACTGTTGCCAGTAGAATTCTTGCAGCTGTATAATGCTCCGGAGAAACATACTGCTGCAAACAAAAACAATAAGCAGGTAAATAGGCTCTGAATATTGCGTTTTTTATT
This sequence comes from Bacteroidota bacterium, assembly GCA_030706465.1. Taxonomy (GTDB): domain Bacteria; phylum Bacteroidota; class Bacteroidia; order Bacteroidales; family Paludibacteraceae; genus Paludibacter. Next base: position 11,410 of record JAUZOM010000080.1, read on the forward strand.
TTTTCCCATTCTTAATCTTTTCATTATAAATAAAAATTCTTTTAAACAGATTAAATTTTTATCGCTTATTATTTTGGATTAGGCCTGTTTTGCCTGATCTTCCAATCAGTAGTATGAAATTTTATTTTGGGATCAACAACATCATTGCATTTGACAATAATTGCACCTTCCTTTTCCCAGTATGATTTAACCGTATAACCATTCATGGGACCATCTTCGGGACCTCTGACCGTAACATCGTCAGGATTGACAACTATTTTAATTCCGCAAGACTCGTTCAGCATATCCATGTCACCTCTGCTGTTTCCTGCAATTACCAAAGGACATGCTTTTATAAAGGTTTCGATAGTCTGAGCTTTTCCGTCATCCTGAGGTATAGGCGGAATGATATGGTCAGTTGTTTTGCCATCAATAATTACACATTTTGCACCAATTACATTAATATTTGAAAGGCCAAACTCCTGGGATATAAACTTTTGATAAAGTTGTTCGGGTGAAGCTGTAAGAATCCATATTTCGAAGCCATACTCTTTCAGGTTTGCAATAAACTCTTTCATTTCCGGATAGAACTTGCCTTTATAAGAATTCCGGTAACAATCATAACCTATATTTTCAATCTGCTCAGTAGTTAATCCGGAAAGAAAATGAACTCTGTTTTCCACATAAGGTTTACCCACATTATTCCCATCTTTGACCATTTCATCAAGTATGGCCAGTTTCTTACGGGCTTGAGCATCGTTTCTTTTTTTCAGGACATCATCAGCATACTGATAGAGAGCTTCGTCAGCCAGGTAATAAGGAACCTGACCGAAAGTAGTCCCATCGCCATCGAATACTGCAACTTTTCTTTCTTTTGTAGGCAGGGTTGAGTTCAGAAAGCTCTCTAGTTTATCGTTTACCTCTTTGGGCCATCCTTTAATATATCTATAGGTCTGTGCATTTATAGCAGCTGACAGACAAAAAACTGTGATCAGGAAGGCAGATAATTTTTTCATCATAAATAGACGTTTTATCAATTTGTTCCATTTAAAGCCAGGCATGCAGCTTTCTCCTTTTTCCATGTTGTGGCTGAAAAAATTGTAGCAAGTATGCAGGCAACAATAAAAATCCAGAAGCATGCGCCCCATCCAAGGTTTTTGTCGCAAGCAACAGCGCCTATCAAAACTTTAGAAAGTAAGGCATCACCGAATAGATAGCCAAAGAGTCCCACAAAACCGGCAGCTGTTCCTGCCGCATTTTTGGGAACCAGATTAACAGCCTGAACCCCTATCAGGGCAACAGGTCCGTAAATAAAAAATCCTATTCCGATTAGAGAACCGTAAACTACAGCTACTGTTGTAGAAACAAGATTAAGAGAGCATGTTGCGGCAAGAAATGCTGCTACCGGAGCTGCTTTCCAATAAAGAACCACAAACACCAGAACAAGCATCATATAAATGACGTTTGCCGGAGCACATCTTCCCTTAAACAATTTGGCTGAAAGCAATCCGCATAAAATAGTTCCCGGAATACCGGCATAATTATGCAGGGAGAATGCCATTTTACACTGATCGCTGGTTAACAGTCCGGATTCCTGGCAATAAGTCGGAGACCAGTCTCCGATGCCATATCGCACCATATATACAAAAATATTGGCCAGAGCAATCAGCCAAAGAATTTTATTCTTGAAAATATACTTGACAAATAATTCCGACAAGGGGATTTTTGCATCTGAACTGGCAGACTTGTTGGCAGCAGGATCATTCCTGTACCTATCAATTGGAGGAAGTCCGCACGACTGTGGGGTATCTCTCAGCGCCCACCAGCAGAATACGGCTATCACTAAGGCAACCATGCTGGGAAAAACGAACACTGCTTTCCAGCTCTGATCCACCATATTTCCTCCCATGTCAGTGATGAACCAACCTCCAATCAGAAGAGTTCCGACCGCAGAAAGGTTCCCCATCAGTCCGCTTCCAAAGGTATGGGAAGTGTTCCAGATGGACATTTTGAAACTTCGTTCATTGTGTGAGAACCAATGAACCATAATTCTTCCGCAAGGAGGCCATCCCATTCCGGAGAGCCACCCGATAATCAGCATAAAAATGAAGATTATTGCAACAGAGCTTGTTGCAAAGGGGAAGAGTCCGACCGACATCATTAAAACTGATGAGAGTATAAGACCTATGACAAGGAATTTTCTTGCATCGGACCTGTCAGACAGTGCTCCCATAATGAATTTACTAAATGCATAGGCTATTGAAATAGCCGAAAGTGCTATGCCAAGTTGCAGTTTAGTGTAACCCAGGCCGCCGTTTTTAATTGGCTGAATCATCCCGGGTATGGCAATAGCAAGGTTTTTTCTTACCAGGTAATATCCTGCATACCCAAGAAATGCGCCTAAAAACACCTTAAGCCTCATTCTTTTATATTCAGAATCAATCTTTTCTTTTGGCAATAGCTCCTTTGATACTGGAGGCTTCAAAAATTTAATCATCTTTAAAATATTTGCGTTCTCTCTAAAAAATAGCCATAAAAGTAAGTCAATAGAGAGAATTATAATCCTATTTAATACAATTGTGTTAAATAATATAAGCTTTTGAAATTTCGGTATAATCTCTGATCTGCTGTTCCTCCCAGTTTTTGTCCTTTTTAAGCTCTTTTGCCAGGACAGATACCACTTTAGGAGCCATCCGAACAGAGGCTTTTGCATCGAGATAAAGAACCCTTATTCTTCGGGCAAGGACATCCTCTACTGTCTGAGCCATTTCTTTTCTTGCAGCCCATACTACTTCAGCTACGGTAAAATCAAAATTTTTGTCCAGTTTTTCTGCAAAGGCCGGATTTTCTTTCTGAAGATTAATGATTTCATCCTGATCACTTCCATAAACATAAATCCAGTTGCTTCTGTCCGGATTTTCTTTATAACCATGAATTTTCATGGTCTTTGTAATGCATTTTCTGTTTTCCAAACCATCTTTTTTAATGGCCAGGTTAACCGTATCTTCAGCCATTTTTCTGTAGGTAGTCCACTTTCCGCCTGTTATTGTGATAAGTCCTGATGGAGATACAATAAGTTTATGACTACGTGAAAGTTCCTTTGTTTTTGTTTCCTCAGAAGTTTTGGTTGGTGCAGCAAGAGGCCTCAATCCGGCATAAACACAGAGTACATCTTTTCTCTGAGGCTTTTTAGTAAGATATCGGCCCGCAGTTTCAAGAATAAAATCAATTTCTTCATCAAGAGCTTTGGGCTCAAGAACAAATTTTTTCATAGGTACATCCGTTGTACCAAGGATAACGCGGTCGTGCCAGGGAACTCCGAACATAACCCTTCCGTCGCTGGTTTTGGGAACCATTATTGCATCATCACCGCCCAGGAATGATTTATCAACTACAATATGTACACCCTGACTGGGCATTACTAATGGCCTTTTTTCCGGATTATCCATTTTAATAATGTTATCCACAAAAATACCTGTAGCATTAATCACGCAATGTCCTTTTAATTCGAAACTTCCTCCGGCCATTTTATCTTCAACCGTAACGCCGTCGATTTTCCCGTTTGAATCTTTGAGAAGGCCGGTAACACCAACATAATTGACTATGGCCGCACCTTTCTCCACTGCAGTCTGCATAAGATTAATGGCCAGGCGAGAGTCATCGAACTGACCATCGTGATACATTACCCCGCCTTTTAAATTCTTCTGTACGATACCCGGAATCCTTTTAATTGTACTTTTCCTGCTTACCGGAAGAGAACGGCCAAATCCAAGGGTACCGGCCAATAAGTCATAAAAAGTAAGTCCTATGGTATAAAAAGGTTTTTCCCACCATAGATAATTTCCTATAATAAAACATTGGTCCTTCACTAGATGAGGAGCATTTCTTTTTAAATACCCCCTTTCCCGAAGAGCTTCAACAACAAGTGAAACATCCCCATTCTGAAGATATCTGACACCCCCGTGCACCAGTTTGGTACTCCTGCTGGATGTTGCTTTTGCAAAATCCGATTGTTCCAACAAAACTGTTTTATATCCACGGCTTGCAGCATCAACGGCAACACCCAAACCCGTAGCTCCACCGCCAATAACAATGAAGTCCCATTCATCCTTTGAATTCTTCAATTGTTCTATAAAATCTTCCCGTTTCAATTTATTCTGGTTTTAAAAATTAATAATCCCTGGTTTCAAAAAATTTATCGGTTTAAAAGTAAAAGCTTTTTTCAATAAAACAAAATTTAATTGAAAGAAATTAAAAGTTTTCGAAACATATTTTGTTTTGTTTTGTTTGTTTCAAGTTTTGAAATTTTTATTTTTTTATTATTTTTAAATTATTAATTTTGCTTTATAAATCAACAAATTAGCGAAATGAGGAATATAGCTCAACGGCATAAGATAATTTTAACAGAACTCGAAAAGGACGGTTATGTGAGAGTTCAGGATTTAAGTGAACGTCTTGGCGTTTCTGAAGTAACAATTCGAAAGGATCTAAAAGAACTTGAAAGTCGAAAGTTGCTTTACAGAAGCCATGGAAGCGCATCCCCGGTGAGCTCCCTTATTAATGACCGCCCAATTGATGAAAAGGAGAAGGTGCAGGTTGAAGAAAAGCAGCGAATTGGGGAGGCAGCCAGCCAGTTACTTGAAACCAATGACCGGATTATTATTGCCTCCGGGACCACCGTGCTGAGCTTTGCCCATAATATAACCACTACTGAGCCCATAACGGTTATTACCCCTTCGGTAAAAGTTTCGCTTATTCTTTGTTATAAACCAAATATTGAAGTTATTCAGTTGGGCGGAACCATGAGAAAAAGTTCTGCTTCTGCTGTTGGCCCTTATGCTGAATCTTTGCTCACCGAAATGATGTGTAATAAACTTTTTATCGGAGTTGACGGAATTGACCTGGATTTTGGCCTTACAACAAGCAATATTGCTGAAGCTCATTTGAATCAGTATATGATTCATGCCGCACAAAAGGTGATTGTACTGGCCGATTCTTCAAAATTTGGGAAAAGAGGATTTGGCAAGATCTGCAACATTAACCAGGTAAACCAGATCATTACGGATAAAAATGCACCTGCAAGTGCATTGCAGATAATTCGTGAGAAGGGTATTGAAGTTACTCTGGTCTGATAGGTTTAAATATCAAAGATTGTCCGGGTCTTACACCCAATAGATATCGCCCATGACTAGTGCACCATACAAAAAGCCACTGCAAGAATCATGCAGTGGCTTTTGTCAATCCCTAATAAAATCAGGCAACTTCAATTTTCCTTGCCGGCTTTTCAATGGCTTCCGGCTTTTTAGGTATATTAACCATTAATATGCCCTTGCTGTATAAAGCATTAATTTTATCGCTGTTGGCCTCTTCAGGCAATTCAAAAATCCTTTCAATTGAATTGCTTCCAAATTCTCGGATATGATATTGACCTTCTTTATTTTCCTCTGTTTTGCCCTCATGTTTTGCAGAAATCCGAAGTTGGTCCTTTTCTACTTCAAGATTGAACTCATTACGGTTAAAGCCAGGAGCTGCTAAATCTATCCTGTAATCCGTCGGAGATTCAATAATGTTTGCCAGAGGAATGGTCCCCTGTTCAGGTTCAGGTTCAGGAAAGAATAATTCGTCAAACAAGTCTGTCAAATCCGGAAATACAGTTCTTTCTTCTGAAGAAGGGGCTGCATGAAACAATCTAAGTAAACTCATAATTATTAATTTTTAATGGTTTAATTTCTGTTTGTTTTATTCATGAGTTTACAAAAGATGTGCCTTTATGGTAATCTTATATTTTAAGGGTTTTTTTTTAGACTTATTGAGTCATTTTGGCGTATAATTATTTACAATAATGACATTTTGGCATTATACATTTCCTACCTTGCTGATTTTCAACCTATAATAATATTAAAAGCGCCAGTTTTTATAAATTTAAAAGCATGAGACTTCTTATTTTTTCGAATTCTTTTTCCATCCACCCCTGTTTGGACAAACTTTCCTGCAATTATAACAAACAGTAATGGGTGAGCCTTTAAGGGTTTTACCCTCTGAATTTAACCGGCAATTTTTCTGAATTACGTTTCTGTTGCCCATAGTCAATGCACCGGAAGGACAGCTTTGGATGCACAAATTGCAGCTGTCGGAACAAAAATCATCATCAATCACCGGATCTGGCTCCAGCTCAACATTTGCAAGTACAGCACCCAGCTTGAGCAAATTCCCCAAATCAGGGTTACACAACAGGGTATTCCGGCCCATTACGCCCAGCCCTGCATAATATGCCGCATGTTTTAAGGAAATGATTCCCCTTCCGGTCATGGTTTCCTTATCCCAATATTCATAAGGTTCTGAGGGCACAGGAACAGCACTGATATTATTTTTCTCAAGTTTCACCGAAACATCCAATGAAATTCTCAATACTTCTGCCAAAGCCATATCATCTGCAAATGTGTAGGGAATAACCGACTTTGCGTACAATACACTTTCAGGAATCTTTTTTGCAAAAACCACGACAGACTTGACCTCCGGGTAAATATCCACAGGATTAAAGCC
>JAUZOM010000081.1 GCA_030706465.1 Bacteroidota bacterium
AATCAATTATGGACCTCAGCACAAAAAACACCAAGAATGAAATTTTAGCAGCTTACGAAGAGTTGCTGCAAAAAACGCAGGAATCGAAAACAGAAGAACCCAAAAAGGTTCAGGAGAAACAAATCCAGGAAACGATTGTAAAGAATGCCGCCGCTTCAAGTTATGATGGCATTGTAAAGAATCTGTCGAATATGAAAATTGAACTTTCATCGTCGCTCGATAAATTGGGCGATAAGTTTGTCTCGGAGTTTAAGAAGTTCGAAGAGTTGCAACAAGCTATCGTGATAGAAAAGAAATCGTTGGAAGATTTGTATCAACTGTCGGCTACGACCGATTCGTTGTCGGTCATGCTCCTTGCCCAAAAAGAAAAGAAGCAACAGTATGAAGAAGAAATGGCAGCCATGAAGTCGAAATTTGAAGAAGAAATGACTCAGGGCAAGTTGCAATGGAAGAGACAACAGGAAGAAACCGCCGAAAAACTGAAAGAAGAAGCCGACGCGTTGAAGAAGAACCGCCAGCGTGACGAAGAGGATTACCAGTACAACCAGAAATTGACGCGTAAAAAAGAAACGGACCTTTACGAAGAAAAGAAATCGAAGCTGGAAAAAGAACTGGCGGAAAAGAAAGCAGCTTTCGAGAACGATTTTACCTACCGCGAAGTAAAGATAAAAAGCTCCGAATCGGAATTGGCAGAGCTTAAGGCACGGAACGAAGCATTTCCGGCAGAAATGGAAAAAGCCATATCGGCAGCCGTGAAAAATGCAACCGAGAAATTAAAAACCGAAAATGGATTTGAAAAAGAGCTGACCGCCAAACAAACGGAAGGGGAACTAAAACTAAAAGAACAAACTATCCTGACACTTCAGTCGAAAATAAAGGATTTGGAATTAACTATCAAAGAACTTACCTCGAAAGCCAACACGGCGGAAGCCAGCGTGAAAGATATCGCCATAAAAGCAATCGAGAGTTCGGCAAAGATTCAACTTGTTGAAAAATCGAAAGAAGCGTGATGTATGCGTGATTTTCAGATTTCCAACCGCTGTCAGACTCCTGCGGACTGCTGACTGGATTATCAACACTGACAGCTGACGAAGTCCCCGTCAGCAATTGAAGAGGAGAAGAAATAAATTTTGATAGAGCCGTGGATTGAAGAAAATTCCTATAAACCAGAGTTCGGGATAAAGAATAAATTTATTATACAGTAAATGAGGCAACTAAATTTATCATTAGCAATTAATATCCACAGAAAAGATTAATTTTACAAGAAATGTTGTCCGTAGAACATTGACAATTGGTACAGTGTGCATCTCCTACGGAGAAAAGACCGGATATATACCGTTTTTCTATGGATATATAACTCCTGACGGAGTATATCCCCTAAATCATCTATGTTTCTTGTCCCGAACTCAGTATAATAACAAAGCCGCCAACCTAGAATGGGGTTGACGGCTTTGTTATTGTACTGGCGGAATAATGATTATCTTACTTCCAATGCGCAGTCTTTCCTTTTGAAGATAATCTTCCAATTGTAAGGATATACAGGCTGATCAACGGAAATAAAATATCGAATAGCGGTAACGTCAGGATATACTTCCGTTCTCCAAAATGCCGGGAGGACTTGTTTATAACGGACAACTGAATAATAAAGCGGGTTAAGAATAAAACTACGGCAGCCAGTTGAACAATAAGACTTCCCACAATAAGCGACAGAATCAGGGACAGATAAAACAACCCACGGGTCATTGGTTCAATTGACAGCCTGAGTTTACTGGAGGCTTTATAATAGGACGATACCGACAAGTGACGTTCTTTCTGGTAAAACCAGCTTTTGAAGGTTCTATTAGGTTCCGACCAGGTTATGCTGTCAGGGGCAATTTCAACACGGGTATTCCGGGAATTGCTTGCCTGGTTGACCATCAGGTCATCATCACCGGAACTGAGACGCAAGGTGGAAGCAAAGCCTTTATGGGCAAAAAAAGTATCCTTCCTGTACGCCAGGTTTCGTCCGACACCCATGTAAGGTTTTCGGGCAATAGCCATTCCCATATATTGCAGGGCAATAAACAAGGTATCGTAAGTAATCAGGCGGTTCAGGAAACCCTTCTTGTGCAGATAAGCGCCATAGCCCAAAATAAAATCAGTTTCGGGGGTAAAGTTTCGGGCCATACGTGCTATCCACATCTTGTCTTCGGGCATACAATCGGCATCTGTAAAAAGGAGCATTTCATTTTTGGCCGCTTTTATTCCCAGGGTTAATCCCAGTTTCTTTGTACTCAGATTATTGGCACCAACCGGGACAAAGGTCGTGCGCAAGTTGGGGTATTCCTTACTCAAGTCCCGGAGTAATATATCCGTTTCATCGGTCGAACCATCATTTATTACAATGACTTCAAAATCGGGATATTCCTGTTGCAGGACAAAAGGAAGAAACTTACGTAAATTATCCGCTTCGTCCTTGGCACAAATGATGACCGAGACAGGAGGTTGCTCCGTTAAAAAGCTGACCTTATTTTTATTGATTCTCAACCGGAGCCTTAATACGCCATTCAGATACCGTAAATAAAAATACAGTTGGTAAATAAATGCCAGGAATAATAATCCAAAAGCAATTAGTTCTATCAAAGAAAAAGAAAAACCGTAGATTTCCATTATTTGTCAATTATCAATTATCAGTAAACAGTGAACAATGATCAGTTAGCAATTAATAAGTTACTGCTAATGCAATTCAACAGTTCAGCGTTTCAACAGTTCGTCGGACGTATAGGCTTTGGGCAACTTGCGTAAGTTGTATTGTGAGGCCATAATTTCGCCGTATGCACCGGCAGAGCGCAGGGCTATCAGGTCACCCCGTTTGGTTTGGTTCATTTTATATCCTTTGACAAAGGTGTCAGATGATTCACAAATCGGGCCCACTACATCGTATTCAACCTCGGGCAATTCGGAACATAGATTTTCTATCCGATGATATGCCTGATATAATGCCGGACGAATCAAATCGGTAAAGCCGGCATCCAGAATAACGAACTTTTTAGAAGTGCCTTGTTTTACATACAAAACCCGGGAAATCAAACTTCCACATTGAGCCACAACTGCGCGCCCCAGCTCAAAATGAAGTGTTTGTCCGGGTTGGAGCACCAGATGTTCGCGAAAAATCTTGAAATAGGCCTCAAAGTCAGGTACTGTAAAATGATTGGGGTGTTCGTAATTTATGCCCAGTCCCCCTCCTACATTGATATGTTCGAGGATAATATTCCGCGAGAGGAAAAGTTCCTGAAGCTCATTTACCCTGACGCATAAATCCTGGAACGAAGTCATGTCGGTAATTTGGGAACCAATATGAAAGTGTATGCCAATCAACTTTACATTCGGCAAGGTAGGGAATAAATCAATCACCTGATCCAAATCGGACATATTGATTCCGAATTTATTCTCGCTTAACCCGGTGGTTATATAATGATGGGTGTGAGCACTTACGTTGGGGTTTATCCGAAGAGCCACTTTAGCCACCTTACCTTTGGCTGCAGCTAATTCATTGATGACTTCCAGTTCGGGAATTGATTCAACATTAAAACAAAAAATATCGTTTTCCAGGCCCAGGTTAATTTCCCAGTCGGCTTTTCCCACTCCTGCGAACACGATCTTCGAAGGAGAGATTCCCGCATCGACGGCCGCCTGAACTTCACCTCCGCTTACACAATCCGCTCCCAGCCCGGCCTCTTTAATAACACGCAGCACACTTGGGTTCACATTGGCTTTCATGGCATAATGCACATGAAAAGCGGATTTTTTAGTTTGAAGATTTATTTCCTCGAGCGTGTTACGAAGAACAGCCAAATCGTAATAATAAAACGGAGTTTGTATTTCGTTGAATTTCTGAACGGGATAATTTGCCTTTATCATAATATTTCAGTGAACAGTAAACAGTAAACAGTGAACAATAAACAGTTATCAGCAACTGAAAAGTGCAGGCCTATTAACTATCTGATAATTAAGTATTAATTATTAACTATTAATTAAAAAGTGTATTGCTTAAAGCATTTAAAGCACGTTTTTTGTCTTCGGATTTGATCAGGAATGAAATATTATAATTACTTCCTCCGTACGAAACCATACGGACAGGGATTTCACTCAAGGCACCAACCACTTTGGCCTGGAATCCTACGTTTTCAAAATTCATATCTCCGACCACACAAATAATGACCATATCTTTATCTACTGTAACCGTTCCGAATTTCTTCAAGTCATTGACTATTTCGTCCAACTTCTTTGAATTATCAATGGATACCGACACACCGACTTCTGAAGTTGTCACAATATCAATCGGGGTCTGATAGGATTCAAATATTTCGAAAACCTTACGCAGAAAACCATGCGCCAACAACATGCGCCCGGATTTGATTTTAATGGCGGTAATGCCATCTTTCGCCGCAACAGCTTCAATCTTTCCTTTCTTACTTTGTGTTGAAATAACGGTTCCATGTGCTTTCGGATCCATGGTATTCAGCAAGCGGACCGGGATATTATTTAGTTTTGCAGGTAAAATACAGGTTGGGTGAAGAATTTTAGCCCCAAAATAAGCCAATTCGGCAGCTTCTTCGAAATGTAATACCGGTACCGGTTGGGTACCTTCTACAAAACGGGGGTCATTATTGTGCATGCCATCTATATCGGTCCATATCTGGATTTCATCGGCTTTTACCGCAGCACCAATCAACGATGCGGTATAATCACTTCCTCCGCGTTGGAGGTTATCAATCTCACCGTAAATGTTCCTGCAGATAAAGCCCTGGGTAATATAAATGGTGTTTCCCTGTTGTTCGGACAGTTGTTTTGCCAGGTTTTCAGCAATAAAGTTAGAATCTGGCTCTGAGTTTTTATCAATGCGCATAAATTCCAATGCCGGAAGTAAGGCACTTTTTTCACCAATTTCATTTAAATAAAGCTGGAAGATAGAGGAAGACAGCAATTCTCCCTGTGCCAAAATAGCTTTTTCCTCAAAAAGTGTAAAGACCGATTTTGAAAAAGAACGAAGATAACCGAAAAGTGATTTGGTAATAGTTCGGGCTTCTGCTTTGAATTCAGGAGTTGAAAACAATTCATCGATTACATCAATGTATTTTTGTTCCAGGACATTGATCCGTTCCAAACCTCCGGAGATATTGCTCTTATAAAAATAATCGGAAATTTCAACCAGGCTGTTTGTTGTTCCCGACATGGCCGATAAAACAACAATTTTTTGTTCCCCATCGCAAATTAGCTTAGCAACATCTCTCATTCGAGCGGCTGAACCTACGGACGTTCCACCGAATTTTAATACTTTCATTTCTTTCGTGTTAATTGTAATTGGACAAAATAAAACAAGGTACAAAAGTAATATTTTTTTCTCAATAATTTTCCATTTGATATTTCGATTATTTCCGTTACATTTGCAGAAAAAAGCTTTTATTCCATGTTTAAAAGGATAGTTTTGATATTCTTGTCAACTTTCTGCATAAGTATGTTTACTTATGGTATTGATGCCTGGATAAGAATAAATCAGTTGGGTTATTTACCCGCCTCTCAAAAGAAAGCCATCCTCCTGAGTGAAGCCGTTCAATCGATAAAACAATTCAGTATTCATGATGCGTTGACCAACCAAGAATTGGGAACTTTTTCAACGGTAACATCATTTGGAGAATTTCAAACTTTTAAAAGCACTTATATTCTTGATTTTTCATCATTTAAGCAACAGGGGGCTTTTTATATCAAGGCCGGGCTGATTTACTCACCAACAATCTTTATCAATAAGAATGTTTATCTGGGGACTGCCGACTTTTTATTGAACTACATAAACCAACAGCGTTGCGTTTATAGTTCCACCCAAGATGCTGTTTCTCATCAATCAGACGGATATGAAGAATCCGGAGAAGAAATAATTCAAAAGACAAAGGAGCCAGAGAAAAGATCCGTTCTTTCGGTTTCTTCCTCTGCAATATCCAAATCTTCTTCCTTAAAATCTTCAAAGAAATCAATTCCAGTTGAGATTCAGGAAGTGAAGCAACCGAAGTATGTTGATGTAAGAGGCGGGTGGCACAATGCTTCGGATAACATACAATACGGATCAACCTCGGCGAATACTATATTCCAACTACTTTTTGCGTACCAAATGAATCCCGCTTCATTTGCAGATAAACATGATGCCACTGGGAAAGGACAGCCAAACGGTATTCCTGACATTTTAGACGAAGCAAAATGGGGACTGGATTGGTTGGTAAAGATGTATCCAGAAAAAGGAGTCTTATACCATCAGGTTTATGATGACCGTAGCCTTGAATTATGTCAGGTCCCTCCTGGACGCAAAACAGTTGATGGATGGGAAACATACACGGGACAACCTGTATATATAGCAACCGGGAGACCTCAGGGATTATTCCAGTATAAAAACCATTCAACCGGCATTGCCTCCATAGCCGGGAAATACGCTTCGGCTTTTGGACTGGGTGCTGAGTTACTACAGAAATTTTATCCGGCATTTGCAGACAGTTTGACAAAAAAAGCGATAGAAGCTTATCAGTTAGGACAAAAGAATCCGGGGGTGTGCCAGGCGGTACCTGGCAAATTGCCTTGTCTGTATGAAGAAGATAACTGGGTTGATGATATGGAACTTGCGGCTGCTCAGCTGTACAGATTGACTTACGACGGCAATTACCTGAAAGAAGCCGCAGCCTATGGACGAATGGAACCGGTAACCCCATGGCTGTGTTCCGACACAGCACGACATTACCAATGGTACCCCTTTATCAATTTAGGACATTGTATGTTGGCGAATGTAGAAAATCCCCGTTACCAAAAAGAGTTTTTGGAGAATATGCTCAACGGGATTCAGCGCATAAGTTTAAGGGCCAACGATAACCCGTTTAAAGTCGGAGTTCCCCTTATCCAGTGTTCCAACGAACTGGTTGCCGCACTGGCTACGCAATGTCGGCTATATCGCACCATGACGAACGATTCAACCTATCTTGACATGGAAACAGGATTAGTTGACTGGCTTTTGGGACGTAACCCATGGGGAATAACTATGATAACCGGGTTGCCTAAAACAGGAAATTCACCTACGGATCCCCATGCCACATTGTTGCACAACAAACGGGGTTCAATCTCCGGGGGAGTAGTTAATGGCCCTGTACAGGGTAGCATTTTCAACGGCTTTACCGGTATTCATTTGTCAAAAGACGATATCTATGAACGCTTTCAATCTGATCAGGCCGTTTATCATAACGATAATGCCGACTACGTAACCAACGAACCTACACTGGATGGGACCGCTTCGCTGACTTATTTGCTTTCAGGAAAACAATATGAAGGCGTCCGGGATAAAACGACAGACAACAATCAATATACCTGTGGCGGCATTACCCGCACGGATAGCAACAAAAAACAAATTTGCCTGGTTTTTACAGGCCACGAATTTGCAGATGGCTATAAAATCACACGGAAGACCCTAAAAAAACTCAATATCAGAGCATCCTTCTTTTTTACCGGAGACTTTTACAGAAATAGCAAGAACAAAAGAATTATAAAAGGATTGCTGGAAGACAAACACTACTTGGGCGGACATTCCGATAAAAACTTACTCTATTGTTCCTGGCAAAAAAGGGATTCATTGCTGGTGAATAAAGCTCAGTTCTTAACTGATATCAGGGATAATTATAAAGAAATGGAGAAATTCGGCATTCATAAAAGCCAGACACCATTTTATCTACCACCATTTGAATGGTATAACGACAGCATTAGTCAATGGTGTAAAGAGATTGGCATCCAACTGGTCGACTTTACACCCGGAACCCTGTCCAATACCGATTATTCCACACCTGAAATGCGGGATAAATACTATTCAAGCAACGAAATTTATAATAAGATACTACAAGTAGCATCAAAACAAGGGCTAAATGGCAACATTATGCTCTTCCATATCGGATCCGATGCGCGAAGGCAAGATAAGTTTTATCCCCGGTTATATTCTTTATTGGTTGAGTTATCGAAAGCCGGTTATGATTTTGTGGATTTATACCAGGCTACTGATATAGTTGATAAAAACGTGGTTTTAAGCACTAAAAAACAAAAAAGGAAGAACTAATAAAGTCCTTCCTTTTCAACCGGGTGGAAGACGGGGCTCGAACCCGCGACCTTCGGAACCACAATCCGACGCTCTAACCAACTGAGCTACAACCACCATGTTTAGCGAGTGCAAAGATAATACAGCAAATGATTCTACGCAACTGTTTTCTCAAAAAAACATGCTATTTTTTTGCAAAAGGTTAACTCCCAACAAATAAAGATTAAAAGAAAATGAAGTATCGACTTGTCACTCCTGAATTGGAGGCCCTGATTGCCGGGATTCAACGTAAAATAAGGCTTTCGATGAACGGAATTGTGTCCGAACAAATGACCCAAAGCGGTATAATCTACAAGAAAAATTATGGCGTATCCATACCCCGCATCAAGGAAATTGCCTCCCTTTATACCCCCAATCATGATTTGGCACAACAACTCTGGCATCTTCAGATTCGCGAAACGATGATCATGGCTACCCTGCTGGAACCTATCGAATCATTCACCCCCCAGGATGCCGGAAGGTGGGTTGCGGACTTTAATCAGATTGAAATAGCGGAACAAGCATGCATGAATTTATTTTGCAACCTTTCGTTCTCCAACTCCCTTTCTAAGGAATGGATCTCCTCCGGCAATAGTTGGGTACAAATTACAGGATTCATCTTAGCAGCCCGGATAACAGCGGTATTGAGCCAGCCAGAAATAGATGCTATCATTAATAAGGCTCTGAAAACATCAGAAACGGATAATTTTCACCTTTATAAAGCAATTGCACTTTGCTTAAGTCGGTTTTGCCGAAAAAACAAAGAAACATCCGCTTACATTCTGAAAGAAATCGCGGCATTTCCACAAACACCATCTGTCGGTCAACACTATATTTCAACGGAAGTGAAGCAAGAAATATTATTTTTGGGTATTTTATAGCACAAAAATTGCATAAAAGTTGTACTTTTGTTGGTCGGCACATATAAAGGATGAAAGAAGAAAGTTCATACGAAGTAATTAAAGAGGTTTTCACCGATTATCTCAAGAAGCATCATCATCGCAAGACTCCCGAACGATATGCCATTCTGGAACATATCTACTCTTACCAGGGACACTTTAATGCGGATATCTTGTTTAATATTATGCAAGCCGATTATCGTGTCAGTTTAGCGACTGTTTATAATACCCTCGAACTTTTATTGGAATGTAAATTGATTATTAAGCATCAACTAGGTGGCCAGTTTGCACAATACGAGAAGGCTTTCGGGAATAATACGCATCACCACCTGATTTGTACGAACTGCGGAAAGGTAAAGGAATTCTCCGACAAACAATTACAGATCTCAATACAGTCGCGTAAATTTGCTCATTTCTATCCATCACATTATTCATTATATTTGTATGGATTCTGCAGTAAATGCAAAGAATTACTTAAGAATTCAATCTGATTAATTTTATTCCAAATCGAAATATAACTCATTAATAATATTATTTTAAACAAATGAAAGTAGATGTTTTATTAGGTCTTCAATGGGGAGATGAAGGTAAAGGAAAAGTAGTTGACGTTCTAACTCCGAATTACGATCTGATTACGCGTTTTCAAGGAGGACCGAATGCCGGTCACACGTTAGAATTTAAAGGGAAAAAGTTTGTACTCCGTTCTATACCTTCCGGAATTTTTCAAGGAGATAAAATCAATGTAATCGGCAATGGCGTGGTGCTCGATCCCGCTTTGTTTAAAGCTGAAGTTGATGCTTTGGAAGAGTCTGGTCATCCACTGACAGAACGATTAAAGATATCCAAAAAGACACACTTGATTTTACCCACCCACCGGTTACTCGATGCAGCTTACGAATCGGCTAAAGGAAATGGCAAAATTGGTACTACCGGTAAAGGAATCGGACCTGCCTATACCGATAAAGTAAGTCGTAACGGAGTACGTGTAGGGGATATACTCCACAATTTTGAGGAAAAATACAACGCGGCAATAGCCCGTCATAAAGAAATACTGAAACAGTACAATTTCGAATACAACTTGCCCGAACTTGAAAAAGCCTGGTTCGAAGGAATTGAATGTATTAAACGTTTTGAACTGATCGACAGTGAGCATTACGTAAATAATGCCTTGAAGACCGGCAAAAAAGTGTTGGCTGAAGGAGCCCAGGGTACCATGCTCGACATTGATTTCGGTTCATATCCGTTTGTTACTTCTTCCAATACCGTTTGTGCCGGTGCCTGTACAGGACTGGGGGTTGCTCCCGGAAATATCGGTCAGGTATATGGCATCTTTAAAGCCTATTGCACTCGCGTTGGGGCCGGACCATTCCCTACCGAATTATTCGATGAAACAGGGGATAATATGCGCAAAATAGGATATGAATTCGGATCTGTAACAGGACGTCCTCGCCGATGCGGATGGATTGACCTGGTAGCCCTGAAATATGCAGTCATGATAAACGGTGTAACCCAGCTCATCATGATGAAGAGTGATGTATTGGACGGATTCGAGACCATTAAAGCTTGTGTAGCCTATAAAGTTGACGAACAGGAAGTCGAACAATTTCCCTATGATTTAACCGATGGTGCTGAACCTGTCTATGTGGAATTGCCGGGTTGGAAAACCAATATGACCTCCATGCAAAGTGAAGACGAGTTTCCGGAAGAATTCAATGCTTACTTAAGCTTTTTGGAAGAAGAACTGGAAGTCCCTGTAAAAATCGTATCAGTCGGACCCGATCGGGATCAGACTATTATCCGTTATCAGGAATAGTTGATACATTGAATAGTTAATTAATTGAGATCATCGGTTATTCAAATGATTTGTTCTTCTTATTTGTTTTATACTCAATCTGCTGCCCAGTCTTTGCTTGACTAAAAATTACCGGCAAAGAATAGAAGCAGCCGGATATTCTGCCAATTTGACATCTGGCAAGGATTTTGATGAAAACATTTAAACACAATTAAAACACAAAAAGCTATGTTTATTGGATATATTATTTTCGGAGTAGTTGCTTTGGTAAGCTGGATGATCCAAAGCAGTTTAAAATCAAAGTTCGAACGTTACTCAAAGGTTCCCATTCCGCGAGGAATGACAGGAAAGGATGTAGCGCTTAAAATGCTTCATGATAACGGAATTTATGACGTAGAAGTTATTTCAACGAACGGTCACCTCACCGACCATTACAATCCGGCTACCAAGACCGTGAACCTGAGCGAAAATGTATATGCTTCAAGTAGTGTTGCTGCAGCTGCCGTTGCTGCTCACGAATGTGGACATGCCGTGCAACATGCTATGGCATATGCCCCGCTGACCTTGCGTTCGAAACTGGTGCCTGTAGTGAGTTTTGCCTCCAACTGGATGCAATGGGTTTTATTGGCCGGTATTATTTTTGTACGGTCTTTCCCTCAACTGTTATTAGCCGGAATTATTCTGTTTGCTATGACCACTTTGTTTAGCTTTATCACCTTGCCTGTCGAAATAAACGCCAGTCAGCGTGCTTTAGTTTGGCTGGATACCGCCGGTATTACCAACTACGAAACACATGACCAAGCAAAAGACGCCTTAAAAACAGCCGCCTATTCCTATGTTGTGGCTGCACTTGGTTCATTGGCCACATTGGTCTATTATATTATGATTTTCCTGAGTGGAAGCCGTAGATAATATCTATTGAGAATTATTTGATTTGAAAATACGAAAATGAGGAGATAAGAAATTATTTCCTCATTTTTTATTATTTTGTACCTCCCCGCAGTAGGTTACTTCAAAAAGTCTTTTCATAATTGGAAATATTTGTTACCTTTGCATCTTCAAAAAAGGCTCCGTAGTTCAGCTGTATAGAACGTCAGATTCCGGTTCTGGAGGTCATGGGTTAGAATCCCATCGGGGTCACTTAACATTTAGAAAAAAGCCATTGTATACTACTTGTTTACAATGGCTTTTTATTTTGTTTTTTTTATTTCTCTGCTCACCAGAGTTCCATTATTACGGTGTTTTTCCATCGTCACATTTTCATCTACAATTATTTCAGCCCTATCAAAGGATAAATTTTTCAATAAGCAATTTGAAATAATTTTATTGGTAAATAGTGTACTTAGCTTCAGTAAACGAGTGATTTTTTATGTCTGACATCAACCTCAGATTGGTTTCGACTATTTCCGGTATACTGCGTCCATAAGTTACCACGCAATAATAACTTTGCTCTTCATCCATATCCTGAACAGTAGCATTGAGCTCTTTCCCGTTGAGGTAGGCTATAAAATCATAGTTGATTCCATCGTATATTCGAATTGATTTATTATCAACGTTTTTATTCTGATATTCCACTACTTTCATAAAAGTTTGAACCATTTTCTGTTGAAAAGCTTCACTAATGAGTACCTGAAAAGTTTCTCGCCGAATATTGATGGACCGATTTCTAAGTGAATCGGATAACAATGGAAATAGTTCTACCCAGACATTCTTATCCAAAAAGATAACCTGAAGATATGACTTATCTCCGACCTTAATCATACGAAATGATGAATTAGGATCAATTTCTGGACTTACTATAAATGCCAACAATTCGGTAGTGTCAGAGTGTATGTAATGGGGATCTAAATGCTTTTTAAATTCAGATTGATAACGCTTTGCACAATCTATGCGAGCTGACGATTGACACAGCAATGGAAGAATGCTTAATTGGACAAGAAACATCATTGTCAGCAACTTAGCAAAACTTCTTTTAGTTTTCATACATAACCTGTTTTTAATTGATTTGATATAGCGCAAATAATCAGTACGTAAATCTTCGGCTCACTACTCTTGCCGGGTTTGTTTGGTTATTCGCACTATAGAACCTGAAAACAGGATTACCAAACCGACCTGAAACATAGCCAAAATCAAACCCATAAGTAACGTTTTTGCCCAGCTTATTTCACCTCCGAATAGCATTTCTTCTGAAACGGTGAAAATCTCAACAGATAGCCATGAAACTATAAAACAATAAACTATTAATCTTCTACGCGCGGTTTTAAGATTTTCCGGCGAAACCGTTTTCCGACATTGTTTAATAACATGAACAAAAGTCAAGAACAAAGAAATAAAAACATCTTTACCTAATTCCTCAACCAATTTAGTCCAAGGGAAAACATTATTGCTATATTCTTTAAAGTGAATAAGATAAGCAACAATTAAGTATATAATCACTGAAGTAAAAAAGAAACGTAACGGTGATAATGTTTTCATAAGTTTTTGCTATTGAAATTGGTTATAAACATTCTTGTTAAGAAACTCAAAGATTGAGTTTCCCTATTGACTATCTTTCAATCATTTATCTGTTTTTTAATATTTTCCTTAAATTATTATTGGTTACTATACCACTCAATTCTATTGTTTATCTGGCGCCACCGTTATTTCTTTTTCGGCTGAATAAATCAGGTGTCCGAGGCTACTAATACCTTCCAAAACAACCCGATAAGTTGTAGGAATATCTGCCGCATAGAATGACAAATTAACCATCCCTGTACTATCAACCTGCACATTCGGATTCCAAAGCAGGGTGGTTCGGTAGTCTGGTTTACTACTGTTTCGTTCCTGCTCTGTACTATAAACAGGAGAATAGAACTTCACCGGTTGCTGATAACCAAGCGCCTTGACTACCTTTATATTTGGATTTATTGTATTGGTTTGAACGAATCCATTTTTAGTATTAATAACGATGGCTCCATTGGATCCCATAGTTCCAAAAATGGCTCCCATCGTTGCACCTTGATTTACAAAAATATCCTGAATATCATCTATCATCAGCATACTATAATCAAAATCCTCGGTGGGGACATTATCCAACAGCAACATAGGTTTATTACCCCGATACCGGACATCAGTACCATTAACAGTAACACCAGCTAATCTGCGCAGCAAATCATACGTAGAGCTTACGTGCCAACCCTCAATGTCTTTAGCTGTGATCACCTTAGATGAAGTAACCGAATAATAAGGAGACTCGGTAACAGCCTCAACTTTTCGCTTGGCAGTTACCATCACCTCACCCAAATGATAGGTTTTCATTCCTTCAAAAGCCGAATATCTTTTGTTCGAAGTCAACAAAAACGAATCTTTTAATACAGGCTCTTTGCGGCTAATTATTTGTTGAGTGACCAACGAAGGAAAACAACTGGTGCTATCCATCTCTAAAAAAGCCTTTTTCGATTTACTATTAGCGGTAGCCTGAATTATATACCTTGTTCCTTCGCAATATTCCAAATTTTTGAAAAGAAACCTCCCGGCATTATCTGTTTTGGCGAGCTCCACTCCTTCTACCGAGTCTTTTAATGCAAGTAAACTGATATTTCCCCCTTTCAGAGATGAAAACACACCTTCTGCCTTCCCCGAAATTTCTTCTCCTAATTCGACAGGATATTGCAAAGCCTTAGTCAATTTTCCCTTTAGGAGCTTTGGAATATCGTATCGCCTCCAGCCTTGCGTTATCATTAAAACATCCAATGCAGCTTCCGATTTTTTCCCATCTTGCCGAAGATAACTTGCCGGATCTTCTATATATCCTTTAATTTCGGACGAAAGTAATAGAGACGAAATAATGTTAGAAGTAGTGTCTATGCTCGCTCCATTTGCATCCACTACTGCCAGGGAAAAATTACCCGACAGCGGGGCTTTGTTTTCATCAGTAAGTTGTATCGACAGATTTATTTTGTCTCGTGTTTGGTGTTTCTCTTGATCTACGTCAACGTGGGCATTTGCCAAGGTGCTTCCTGGCATAGAAAATATCAGGCGTTCAGTCAGGATATTCCGTTCTTTGTCAATCAACAAAAAATGAATAACTCCCGCCGGGAAGAAATCCTTTTCGAAAGCAATACAATCCTTCTTTTCGTCCCACAAATCCACATATATAGGAACTCCCCGTGCGTGAGCTATTAGTTGTGTTTGAGGAGGTAGTCTAAAACCTGGTGATTTCAAAATTCTAACAAGCAGTTTATTGTCCCTCCAAACGGTTTTCAACGAAACAGCACTATCCGAAGGTGCAGGCAACTCAAACCGCTTCATAACTTTCTCTTTGTTGGTACACATTGCATAATACTTTCTCCCGGGCGAGTAGAACAGCTTGAAGCTTCCCATTCCTAAATGGCTACTTTCAAACTCCGTACACAAATGATTCTGATCATCAAAAACCTGACCTTTTACATCTTCTGACCAGCCTCGATTATTGAGAGCTTTAAATGCCATCGTTGTACTAACCGACAAGGGAGCATATCCTCCTTCGGGGAAGAAAGAAACATCGAATGTTTTTTCTATATCCGGAATTTTAAAATACCTTTTGTACATTCGGCTTTCGATCACAGCCTGAAGCAAAAACACTTTTTCTTTGCTTACTTCCTTTCCTGTAAAAGAACAAGATCCTGTTTTATCCTTAAAAGATACAGTTTTCGCATTCCCCTTCGCTGTACCCCCGGAAAAGACCACACACTGACCGGGCGTGAGTTTTTCCGTTCTGCCTTTTGCAGAGAAAAGTAATTCGGCATTAACTCCGTTTCCTTCTGCCTTATAGTTAATATCAACAGATACCTTTTCTGAAACAGGATTGGAAATATACAGATGTTTGGTAAAGAAATAATCTTCCCCTACGTTTTGCATAAATCGGGTGTAGGCCCTTAACAGATAGTCTCCCTCCCCGATCTCTTCATCCAACTGTATATGTCCGTAAAAACAGCCCGTACTATCCGGTCGCAATTTCACTCTTTCCACAAGATGCTTGGCCGGATTTATCAGTTCAACATATACATATCGGCTGGCATTGGCCTGTTTCATGAAAATGGCATCTACCAAATGTACCCGCATCCAAATGGTTTCGCCGGGATAATAACTACCTTTATTGGTTTGCACATAGATCTTTTCTTGCGGAAAAGCAGATAGCTGATCTATAAAAAGCTTTTTAATGGGGTTTTCTTCTGACTCTTGCGCATGAGAAAGCGCTGTAAAAGCAATCAGTGCTAATAAGGTTAGGATCGATTTTGTTTTCATGTATTATAATTTAGTCCTCCGAGGGAGGAGATGTGAAGTTAGTATTGTATAATTATTAACTACGTTGATTTTCTATTCCCTTGTTTGTTCAATATTTTATATTGAACATGGGGATTTCACATTACTGCTTTTTTTATAGTCACAAACTACAATGTGTTTGACTCTCATTTTTTTTTATATTCAAATGTTTTTTCTCATTGTCAGAATAAATTGTAAGCCATGCTATTTGTTCATTGTTTCGTTATAAGTAGAAGGAATAATTTAATGTTGTAAAATAGTTGAAAATGTGATTTTCTGAACGCAACGTCACAAAGCTCCAACGGCGCAGAGAAATTCTTTTATTTTGCGGCTTCGTGACTTAGCTTTCAAAATACAACATTATATTTGTCACATTACTTTAAGAATATCCCAGTCTGAAAACGGATCTTCTGTTTAAATGTCATTTGTTCATGTTTTCTTTTCTAAAATGGAGCATTATCGCAGCCGAGGCACAGAGCAAGAGTTCGGGAGGAAATTTTGTATTGCTCTATCTTTGCCAACCGTGTATTTTATAGTTTTTTTCTAATAGTTTTCTCTCCATTCCACCATTATCCGGTTTAAACCAAAGTTCAAATCTGGCAGCGTATGGTTTTCGCCAATCTCCCTCATCAATTATAAACTCCTTGTTATTTTTCATTCCAAATTTCACAATTGAGTCGGTCGGATTATTCACTTCAATTATACTTCTCTCTTTAAGTTTGTCAACTGAAAGCGGGTCGTTTTTTGTAACTTCAAATGCTTTTAAGTACGTCATTCCTTTTTCAATTTTTCTTGTCCACACTGCATAAGTGTAAATTCCTGGTTGGGATGAAGCATAAATAAAAAAGTCAGTTTCTTTTGTTTTGTCTAGTTTTGTTTGTTCGTTAGGTTGGTGAATCTGAATATTAGTGGGGATCTTCAATTTATCTGCATAAGTGTCAGGTTTATCCTGTATTTTCCAAAACATTGCACCTATGTAATACATGAAACAAATCATCGAGATTACGATTATTCCCGTCGTGTAAATAACAGCGCCCCAACGCGCTTTAGCAAGTTGATAAATTATTGAAAAGAGAAGTCCTAAAAAGCCAATAAAAAAAAGACATAAAAATATAGTCTGAATAAGCTCTTGAGGGATAAACACACTAATGGCGAGTAATCCAATTGTTAATACGCAAAAAAGAACTGGATGCCACCATTTATCAAAGCAATATATAATGATTTTCTTCATAGCTATAAAGTTGTTTTATTATTCTCGTTACTTATTTGTAAATAATATACCCAGATTCATCAAAGATTTTATTCCTAAGATCTTCAATAATTTGCAGATTTGTTCTTATAACCAGTGTTCTAAAGTCAGAAGAAGCCAACGGATAACCTATACTTTTATGGCTATCAATTTCATTTTCGCAAACCCGAAATCGATAAATAGGACCATCGTATACCATCACAGTAATAGTTCCATCAGCGTTTGCTGTCATAAAAGATCTGGCTGATTCATCGTTGAACGTAATCACTTTATTAAATATGTTCACGATTCTACTTTTCAAAGAATCTGTAATCGGAATGATATAGGTAAAAGTACCTACGGAGAAAACGCCCCTTTCATTTCCTTTCAAAACAGAAAGTTCGTAATCGCTCATCGCTTTTAATAGGTTTCTGTCTAATATACGTGCTTCCAGTTCATAGTGCTTATTCACCTTGACAATTCTTATTGAGTATTCCGGCGTAAGATTATTGGTTTCACTTATAGAAAAACCGACTTCTC
>JAUZOM010000082.1 GCA_030706465.1 Bacteroidota bacterium
GCACCTATCATTTCTTTCTCCATCAGGAACGTAACCACTCCCAGGTCCACATCTCCCGAACGGGTACCCATCATCAAGCCTTCGATCGGGGTGAATCCCATCGAAGTATCCACCGATTTCCCGTTTTCAATGGCTGTTACGGAAGCTCCGTTGCCAATATGGGCGGTAATCATCTTGGTTTTATTTGGATCAAGCCCAAGGAATTCACAGGCCCGTTTTGAAACATACCGGTGACTGGTCCCGTGAAAACCATAACGACGAATGCCGTATTTGGTATACAATGAATACGGGATACCGTACATATAAGCATATTCAGGCATTGTCTGATGGAAAGCCGTGTCGAATACCGCAACCTGCGGAACCGATGGCAACAGTTCACTGATCGCTTGAATACCGGCTAAATTTGGTGGATTATGCAACGGAGCTATGTCGATACATTCTACAATTTTCTGGATCACTTCTTCGGTAATCAATACGCTGGAGTTGAATTTCTCGCCTCCGTGGACAACGCGGTGACCCACTGCATTAATTTCTTCCAATGATTTGATAGCACCATGTTTTTCGCTGGTCAGCACCCCTAAAATATATTCAATGGCTAACTGATGCTCCAGAATTTCCCCTTTGAGAATCACTTTTTTCCCATCGCGGCGAACATGTTTCAGAAACGAACCTTTCATCCCGATCTTTTCAACGGCACCGGTTCCCAAGACTTCCTTGGTGCCCATATCGAGCAATTTGTATTTTACCGATGAACTTCCGCAGTTCAATACTAATATATTCATGTTTCTCTTCCTCCTTATTTGATTATATTTCCGAAATCATCGTAGGTATAAAAACCTTTTTTAGAGCTTATTCCAAAGTGCCGGGCACGGAAAAGCCGTAACAGAATAGGCGATGGCTTGTATTTTGGACTGCCATATTCTTCCCAGATATTTTCGAGTAAGCGGACGATCTTTTCAATACCCATCTGGTCGGCCGTACGGAAAACACCCTGACGGTGTCCAAATCCAACGGTTAGTACCCGGTCTATATCTTCCACATTGGATATTCCCTCCATTAATATCTCGCAAGCTTCATTCAACTGGATCAGGAACAAACGTATGCTCACTAATCCTGCCGATTCCATCACCCTTACGTATTGATGATTAATCAACCTGGCAAACTGACATACTTTATCGTATGTTTCAGTCGAAGTATTCAGTCCAGGGACTATTTCGATGATTTGTGAATCAGGGACGTTGGACAGGAAATGCAGCCCAATACAACGTTCGGTATGTTCCAGTTCCGAGGCTAAATCGGTAACCACTACCGTGGAAACATTCGAAGCAATAATGGCACCGGACGACAATACCCGTTCCAATTCCTTAAACACTTCCTTGCGGTGAATAATGCGTCGCTCCCCGGTTTGGTCGTGATACCGGATAGCTTCAATGACAAAGTCACATCCGCTGAAATCATCATAATTCGAAGTTCCGCTTATACGGCCTATGACTGCCTTTTTTTCATTCTCGGTCAACCCCCAGTTTTGAATCTTCTTATCCAGTTTTTCCTCAATTCGGCTATACGCATTGGCAATACCCTCTTCATCGGGTTCCAGAAAAACCACTTCCATGCCGTTCAGCGCAGCCGTTGTGGCAATGACGCTCCCTTCTTTTCCGCAACCTACAACGCCGATACGCGAAAATAACGTCCGTTTTCGGTTACGTTTGCTCAGGCCATAGCGTTCGATCGCTTCTAAAATTTCTTCTGCCATATCTTTTTTCTTTATGTATTTTTAGGAGTAAGAGGTAAGGAGTAAGAAGTAAGTACCCTCTAAATAGGCGATGCTTGCCTCTTACTTCTTGCTCCTTGCCGCTGTTTATTTCATGGCCTGATTGGCCGTAATAGTAATCATCCGCACAATGTCATCCACCGAGCAGCCCCTTGACAGGTCGTTGACAGGTGCAGCCATACCCTGTAATATCGGGCCGACAGCCTGTGCTCCGGAGAAACGCTCTACCAGTTTATAGGCAATATTCCCTGCCTGCAAATCAGGGAAAACCAATACGTTAGCGTGGCCGGCAATCTTGCTTTCGGGAGCTTTACTTTGGCCCACCGAAGGAACTAAAGCGGCATCGGCCTGTAATTCTCCATCGATTTGTAAATCTGGTGCCATTTCTTTAGCCAGATAGGTCGCATCCACCACCTTATCGACCAATTCATGCTTCGCACTGCCTTTCGACGAAAAGCTTAACATGGCCACGCGGGGCTCGTATCCGCAAATCACCCGCGCCGTTTCAGCCGTACAAACAGCAATTTGTGCCAACTCAGGTGCTGAAGGATTTGGATTCACCGCACAGTCGGCAAATACCAACAATCCGTTTTCACCATATTGTGGTGTAGGGGTAAACATTAACAAGGCCCCGGAGACAACACTAATCCCCGGTAAGGTTTTTATGATCTGAAAAGCAGGACGAAGCACATTCCCGGTTGTATTCATGGCTCCGGCTAATTCACCATCGGCATCTCCGCTTTTAATCATCAAACATCCCAGGTATAACGGATTTTTGGCCAGCTTGGTTGCTTCTGCTAACGTCAGGCCCTTGCTTTTTCGTAATTCAAAAAGTAAATTACTATATTCCGGCATCTTCGGATCCGTTTCAGGGTCAACAATTGAAGCCTCAACAATGTTCTCCAGGTTGTTTTCCGCAGCCAGTTTTTTTATTTCAGCTTCATTCCCAATCAGGATTAGTTTAGCTGCCTTTTCTTTCAAAATAATATCCGCCGCTTTCAGGGTGCGGATTTCAGTGCCTTCGGGCAAAACAATACGTTGTACGTTTGCTTTGGCACGCTTCATAATTTGTTCCAGTAAGTCCATCTGAATGATTTATAATGTATTGTAGTATTCGGCGGGAGGCGATAGTCTGCGGGCTGAAAACAATGCAAAGATACTTCAATATTCCAAGATTGCAATGTAGAGATGGCAATTTTTGCTATATATTTGAGGTTACGCCAAATTTCAGGGGAATTATATCATTTTTTGAGCGAAAAAAGGGGGCCGCTCCGATAGCATGTACCGGGATTTATTATTTGGGTTCTACCGGATAGGTTATGAAAACAAGTCTGACTTACCGGGGAAGAACAGATTAATTATCAGAAATTAATTCCAGGAAAAGAAAGAGCGCAGTATGACCTTATTGTTTTTATTATTTTTTAATTCACCTCCAACGTACCTTAACCTGCTTCCGTTTTAGGTATAAAGAGGAATCAAAGAGATTTCGGATAGGGTTCAGTTAGGGTTACCTATCCGAACCCTAACTGAACCCTAACTGAACCCTATCTGAACCCTATCTGAACCCTAACTATACTAAGAGCGGATGGCGAAAGGGATTAGAGGAACCGGTGTTAAGATGTAACTGTAACCTGAATTATAAAGATACATTAAAAATCATTGATAAAGAATAGTTTACGAACCATTCAAACGAAGAACTGAATAGGGTATTTGCCCGGAAGAGGGAGCTGTTAATAAAAAATCCAATTCCATTGACTGTATCGTCCTGAAATAGGTTTACAAAAAAGTAAACAAATTTCAGGACGATGCTCCGGGTACCGGAACAACTAAACAGACCAATGAGACGAAGCCGAAATGAAACCCTGTTATTGGTGCACCCGGCATAAAACACCTGTCACCCTCAGAGACATTACGGCGATCATTTATAAATAGCTGTTTTCTTTTTACTAAATCAATGAACAGGACATGACCGGAAGATAAGGCCTGCGAATTATTACCCGGTTACTATGGAAAACCTGGAACAGGGTGAAATATGTTGAATTTTTACTAACATTTATTCCATTTATTTGTTATATACCTGATTGTTACACAGCAATAAAGACAGGAGTATTTTTCGTTTACACAGGTTCAACCCGTAACTGGTAAGCTTCCGTATCATTTCGATTGACAGAGATCATTTTTTCAAAAAAATAATATCTCAACCTATATGTGTTTTCATAAGAATTCATTTATACCCTTTTTTTGCCTGATATTATTCTCTGCAAACGGCCAAATAAACGTCAATTCTGATTCTGTTTCAAAAATAAAACATCCCGATTCTCTATTGACAATTCCGAAAGATCCGTTAAGAGCTGCAGGGTTAGTTCTTGCAAACAACCTGGCCGTGTGGACTAATGATCGTTTAATTGAGGGAGGTGCTTATGCACGGATTAATTTAAACACCATTAAATTTAATTTCAAAACCGGTTTTGTGGGGGATAACGATTGGTTTGTGACCAACCTGTTGGCACACCCTTACCACGGTTCAACCTACTTTAATGCGGCACGTTCCAATGGAATGAATTTTTGGCAGTCTGTCCCCTTTGCCGCAACGGGAAGTTTAATGTGGGAGTTCCTGTTGGAAAACGAACCGGCATCCATCAACGATTTTATATCCTCGACTGTCGGCGGAAGCTCGCTGGGTGAAATATGCTATCGCGTTTCCGACCGGTTTATTGACGATCGGACGGTAGGCTTCGACCGTTTCAGGCGCGAGGCCCTGCTAACACTCATCTCCCCTCTCACAGGACTGAACAGGATCCTAACCGGTGAAGCCTGGAAACACAGGAACGTAAGGGGAAATTCAACGCCTGCAATTCCCCTGACCTTTTATTCAAGTATCGGGCATCGCATTCTGGCGGATGGCGCCCAAACAAAACACGATGTCAGCAATATGCTTTGTTATGATTTAGGACTTTTTTACGGCAATCCGTTTGATCCGGAGAATGAAAAACCTTACGACTTCTTTACCTTCAAACTGTCCGGAAATCTATTTTCCCGACAGTCTGTCATTAGTCGTATAAACCTGATCGGCCTGTTGTATTCCAGTGACATCTGCCCCCTGAAGACGGGCCGTCAACTCACCTGGGGTATCTTCCAACATTATAATTTTTATCAGCTCGATGCTGAAAGCAATGTATCGCTCAACCCGTATAAATTATCTGAAACGGCATCGTTTGGGCCGGGCATCCTGTTTAAAAGCAACCTGACAAACCAGATTATCTTTTCGGGTTCGGCACACCTGAGTGTTATCCTGTTGGGAGGAAACCAGAGCGATCATTACACGCCGGGTTACAGGGATTACAACATGGGGAGCGGCTTCAGCTCCAAATTAAATTTCGAATTGCTGTTGGATAGCAGGGCAAGGTTGTGTCTGAATGCGGAAAATTACCGGATATATTCATGGATAGGGAATCTTCCGTATATCACTGAAACCTCCGGCCCAAGTGCCCGGGGAGAAGCTGGTCATGCCGATCAGAGCATCATATTGCTGAATTTCAGCTATATGATCGGCAGTCATATATTACTCTCAGCGGAAACCGGTTATTATTATCGCCGGAATGTTTATGCGTATTACCCCGAAACCATACACAGCATTTCGGAGAAAAAACTGAGTGTGGGATATATTTTCTGAAATGTTTTAAATGAGTTGCCAGATACTAGTTTATCTTGTACCTACACGACTCGTCATTTGACAAATAGCAAACTGTAAATCAGATGACAACAACAGATTAAATCATAGAAATATTTTGTATTATTGCCTATTTTCAAAAGAATATGGATTCGGAGTTTCTTAAATAACCGTATGATTATCAATCAAAATAACTGACGTTCAATTAGCACCTAGTGAGATCACAGTTCTTTTAAGATTGTTTCTACATTGAGATATTCAGAGATCCCAGGCATTACAATATTTTTCTATCAACATAGTATCTTAATGGTGATTTGCCAGCGATAGAAGTCAAGAGGTACCGAAAGTCCTTGCAAAAGATCTGTCATTAAAACTATATAATAGGCTCAAAGTATATTTCATCCTGGGCATAGAAGATATAGATCAACTCATGACTCTATTATGAATATCATATCAATTCTTGTCGCATATCGCTTGTTTCCAAAGAGACCATTTATAAATCTTAAATGGGATAATTCAGGACAATTAACCCTCTACGTTTAAAATTCTTATTCCAAGCTCTGGCTAATAATATACAGTGAATAATCCTATCAGTCTTTTTAGAGCATCACCCATAATTCAGCTATAATAAAACCGTTTTCACCAACAATGATACAATCTCGGCCGTTACAATATATGGATCAAACGGATTTTTAATTATTCGTGTCACTCCCATTTCATACAATTTGTCAATGTATAATTTAGTCTGTATTTCAGGGAAAAACCAGATCGGAACGCTACTATTGTTTACCAGACGAATATGTTGTATAACTTCGATAGT
Organism: Bacteroidota bacterium; assembly: GCA_030706465.1. Lineage (GTDB taxonomy): Bacteria > Bacteroidota > Bacteroidia > Bacteroidales > Paludibacteraceae > Paludibacter. The sequence continues at coordinate 6,262 of JAUZOM010000082.1, forward strand.
TGGGATTTCCGACAGTTTTCCATCTACAACTATCAACTTACAATTTCCAGTAAATAGAATTCTGTCAATCTCCTTGCATGATTCACAAACTTCGATTTTAAGTTCTGGAATCATCCTTTGAAGTAAAATCTGGAATAAATTGGGGAAAACGCCATCGTCTGTTATAATCAGTAAAGTTTGTTTCATGATTTAGAATGTATTAGGTATTATATAAGTTTCAATTATATGATATAAAAGTTGTTACTTTGCAAATGATATGCAGAATTACATCGATTTAGAATTAAATGAAGCCCAATTTTTATCCATTGTGGGCATTAGACTCCTGCAATTCAATATTTTAGTTCGATATTTAGAATCCTGCTACTGGGAAGCTTCTACTTTCAGCATGCACAGTGTCAGGTGCTTCCCGAAGAACCGTAAAGAAACAGCATAAAGACGACATTTTTCCTGATATTGAAACTATGTTGATATTTATTCTTTCTTAAAGAATAATCTTTTGCAACAAGCACATGCTACTGCATTTAATATGAACCAGTCCCAAGCGAATCTGTGGATTCACTTGCTAAAGAAAATACTGAACAATGCATTGGAAAAGGCAAATTATATTCTATGTAAATCAGTATATGCTTTAAACAAATCACCGGTTGAAGAACAAGATATTCTTATTGCTGGAACAGAGCGTCCGATACTTCGACCAAGTAATCCCTGATGTCCAAAAGGATTTTTATAGTGGCAAAAAAGCCCTCGATTAAAAATCTAATTATTTGTTAATAATTTGAATAACAATATTTTTATATAGCTCCCAAACGTGGGAAGGAAAAATGCCTGACAAAATGATGTACAATATTGAGCAACTTAAATTTTCTAAAGAGTTTCGGCTCTGGCTTCGAAGGATTCATTCCTGAAAACGCTCAAATCAAATGTCCTTAAAAAGAAACCAAAGGGAAAAGAATTGACTGACATCGAAAAAAGTCAAATCATCAAATCTCCAGGATTCGTGTAAAAGTCGAACACGCTATTGCCAACTGCAAACACACGACTTAACATATAAATGACTTGTAAATAAACTCTAACTCATTTGCAAGTTGTTATATTAAAGCGATATTTTCCTGAAATAGGAAACGTTGTATTTGTCTTAGTATTTACATACACCGCTGAGAATGTCCCAATGACTATATAATGGCGCTCTAAATTTGTCTCATAAAGTAGTCTTATTTCAGTAACATTATTTACCCCGAATTGAACTAAATTGATTGTAGCGCTATCTTTTGATAAAACCGACAAACAAAAATCTAAATTTTTTGTTTTGTCAGAGTTATTCTGAACTAATCTAAAAATTCCGGCTTTAGAATCCCTAAATAAGGTATCGTTATTCAAATATATTATTGATGATCGGAAACGATATTTTGCAGTTTGTATTTCTAAAAAAGAAGACTCAAACAAAGATGCTGCTCCAATTTCGCAAGAATGGGCAACTCCGATTATGGATAAATTGCTATCATAACTTTGATCTGCTAAAGTCAACTCAAGATAGGCTGTGCTATTATAAACATCATCTCCATCCAAAGTCTTTTTACAAGAACAAAGTGAAATAGAAATCAGAATTAATATAATCGGAATGATCTTCTTCACAATACTAACCATTTTTCTTCCCTACTCATAAGCTTTTCGGTACCCGCATTAAGAATTTATCACAAGAGTCAGTATAAAAAATCAACCATTTAATTCATTATATTAACTACTACAAAACAACAATTTCTTTTTAAAACAAACAGCATATAAAAACTGATAAAAATCAATTAATACTATTAATCCATTAAGGCCTTAGGAACATAAGTGATTTTATGTTGTGATTTATCAAAAACCTACCCTCTGTTTAAAAAAATGTAGGAAAATAAGCTGATTGTTGTTGAATCAAATATATGAAACTGCTCAAAATACACTCCTTCTAATCGGCTGACAGACAAAGGTGAAGAAAAGAAGTACATTATCTTATAGCAATACCAATTCCTACTGAAGATGTTGGATATTTCTGGAAAGTATATTGACCATTAATCGTTAAAACCCAAAATAGTTTCAGCCGAAGACCAATAGTTGCATTTGGAAGAAGTTCCCCTGCACTTATTTTAACTGGGTCAGTAAGATTATCAATCTGCATTATTGGTTTCCCATCTGCACTAAGTACCGGTACCGTTTGATTAACTCCATCAACATTAGCAACTTGCGTTTTAAGTTCTCTCAAAACCGGATAATTACCAGCCATCGTAAAATTGAATGAGGTCTTGGTTACTCCAAATCCAAAATAGGGAGTAAAAAATGCCCACTCTTTAGACACAAGAATATTGGCAGTTGAGGCTTCAGCACTCATATTCATACTTTGATTTGAATAATCGACAGTCGACGGCTCATATGCAAATGTAGTACCCACCAATTCAGAAGGATTAATTTGTGCAGAAACAGGAAACGCATATTTTAGATTGAACTTATTATATGCGAGTAAAACAGACGCATCAAACGGAAGATCCTTGACAACAGGAATCCATTGCTTAAAATTATGTTTGATACCCACCCCCCACATTGAAAGTTCAGCACCTGATAAACTAATCTTAGGAACATATCTAAGTGACAGATCATTAATAATTGGTAAGCCCAAGGTAAACTGAATACTCGCCGCAGGTACATATGTCGATATTCCGGCAGGAGTTGTAAAAGAGATGATTTTTCCGGGATAAAGTGGATTAACAGATCCATTGGCCAACACTTGTGTCTGCATTAAATTTAGTTTTACTCCATTTCCGACTCCTACCAATGTTGGAGCCTCAGTAGTACCTTCAACAGTTGCTTTCAGATTAGTAAGGCCTAGCAAACTAAACATTTGGTCAGCATGTGGTACTTGGACTAATCCAGCTCCAACTGTAAAATCGAAACCAAAAAGTTCGTGCACTTGTGCTGTATTATACCAGTTTAAGCCCAAACCTGCGGAGAAACAATTTCCAGCAGGTGTAAGATAACCTTCTGCCACTTTACTCAAGTCGGATGCACCTGCCTTTAAAATGTTTGATATATCCTTCTGAGCTTTTATCTTGGTGATATGCATACAGATAAACACAACTATCAGATATACAATGATTTTTTTCATACTAGATTATTTTCAAGTAATTATATTTAACAATACACATCAAGTAAAAATATAAGCTCTTAGGTTGATTGATTTTTATGCTTATAAATAAACTATATCGGTTATACAATCGATATAAAATACCAAGAACAATATATTATCACATTTTAAATTCCAGTCTCTCAATAAAGAGGATGTCCCAAAAGTTTTTTGAACTCAGATAACTCAAATCTTTGCAACCAAGAATTTTCATTAATACACCAGATTTTATAGAGTTATCTATGGGTAGCCATTGATAGTAATCTGTTGCATACAAGCCTATGAATCATAGACAACCATTCTAAGATTATAAATCAATCTTGTATCCATCTTACAATCATCTTATAATGAAAAACATCCAGTCAATCATTGAAATAGCTATGGCTGTTTTTTCAATTTTTATCATCATTTGCTCCATACATAAAAGCAAATACAAAGGACAAAAACGCTAAATAAAATATTACACCTATTATTTCCATAATACTTTAATATTATAACAAACAGGGAACTAATTACAGGGAAACCTTCTATCCTAACAAAATAATCTCAGTTCAAAAAAAAACAATTACAAATAGGTACAAGCATTAACCTGCATCTTTTATCTGTTGTACAACGACCTTATTTTTTCAAAAGTCTATTTGTGAATTTTGAATTTCCATATTGAACTTCCAATAGGTACATTCCACTTGGTATATCACTCCCGACTTGAACAACAGCCTTACTATTTTCTACAATGATTGAATTTGAATAGACAAGTTGCCCTAAACCGGAGTATATATTTACATTAATACGACTGGTATTAATTTGTCCATCCAATTCTACTATAAATGAGTTCTGGAATGGACACGGGTATACATGAACAGATCCAGCAAAAGTTCTTGTATTACCAAAAAATGTAATGAGCGATGCATTTGTGTTCCAATCAAGCCTATGTGATCCCTTAAAGTTTGTCCATGAAGTAGTGCCTAACGGACTGAAATTATACGAAAGCTTATCCCATTCATTATTGCATCCTATACTGAGGGTAGCAACGTTAGTAGGCCCGTTTCTAAATTCGTAATATCCTTCAGCATTCGTCCGTTGCCCACAGTATGTCCAATTATCCCACTGAGTTCCAGAACCGTCCCACGAAGGCGTAATCCGTACTAACACATTAGCTATTGGCGTAGTACCATCTTTTACATAACCATAAAGCATTGTTTCTTCAGTTAATATAAAATTACAGCTTTCATTTTTGGTGAGACTGGTATAACTATAGCTTGCAGGAGTAAATACTGCTGCACTTCGGAGCGGAGTTACTGTATAATTACCAACTCCGTTAAGCAAGTCACTTTCAAAATAGCCTGTGTTGTCCGTTGTTAATGCAGTAGTTACCGAACCAGTCAAATTTACAGTTACACCTGAGACTCCAACATTAGAACCGTTGTAGATGTACCCCGATATTTTGTATTGATTCATTACAAACTTAAAGTCTTGAATCAAATTGCTCGATAAATTAGTTAAAGTAATATCTCCTGTAGAACATGCATATCCGGCACATGAAGCCTTTAATGTGTATGAAAAACCTCCCGGCACATTCGTAAAGCTATAGTTCCCATCAGTGGAGGTAATTGTTTTAATGAGGTCAGTACCTTTATATAAAGCCACACTTGCTCCCGGAAGCAGCATACTTCCATTACTCAACGTAAGCTTTCCACTCATCGTATAAGAACTAGTAGAACCTATTATATTCAGCACTTTAGACTCTTGCAGCGAGCTAAACGAATACGCTGAACCAAAAAACGCCATGCCACTTTTAACTACTGCTATATTATAGGTAAGACCCGGTTCTAGATCAATGAAAGAGAATTTTCCATCTGCACCAGTTGTCACACTTAAAGAAGCTCCACCTGATATAGTAACCGTAACTCCACTAATTCCGCCTCCGGTATTATCAACAATAGCTCCATCTATTTTTAGCTTAGCCATTTGAATATTGTTATAGACGGCCTTCATCAATATTCCGTCACCGGCATCCTGTGTTACCTCCCATACCATACCACCTAGCAAATACCTACTATTTAAAAATTTTACTTTCTCCGAAAGTGAGTTTGCATCATCATAAGTCACAAATATCTTTGAAGTTGGATTATACAAATATGGACATTTCACTATATCATCCCAATATTCGGTAAATCCTGAAGATGGAAGATTCAGATATTGATGTTTTGTGGAGGCTTTTCCATCTTTTAAATCACCAAAATCTATTGAACTAGATGCTTCATTGGCAGGAGTTGTACCTGAATCCCAGGAGCCAAGCATTGCTCCTGGTTTTGGATTTGGTTGATACAAACCATGTGTTCCACCATCAGCAATTCCTCCAAATATTTTCCCATAAAACGGCAAACCCATTACAATTTTATTAGCTGGAATATTCCCTCCATTTTTGCTCAGAAGAGTATCTATCAGCATAGAAACTGACATATTCCGGTTTTCATCACCCGTGTTTTTACTGTTATATAACGGGCATTCATGAGTAGCTACCTCACACCAATAGCCTCCATAATCATAACTCATGGTTTGAATGTAGTCCAAATAATCCAAACAATTATCGGGAGTCCCGAACTTAGCCATAGTTCCAGGGAATACATATTTATCCAGCATATTAGTTGGATTTTGAGCACAGGCCATTGTCAACAATTTACTCGGTCCAATCGCTGTACGAATAGATTTCATCAAACGGGTAAAGTTTGTCGGATCATTTGCTGTATGAGGCTGAACAGGGACAGTATTACCATCAATAGACTCTGTCCCATCAGTTCCTCCATCAACAGGAAATTCCCAATCAATATCAATTCCATCGTAAGTCGATTTATCAAGGAACGTTTTACAAGCCCTTCCAAAAGCATCGCTTGCTATCTGGTTATCTGCAATAGATGGAAATGCCTGAGCAAGTGTCCACCCCCCTACAGATATTTGTATTTGAATATCACGCGCAGTTTCATTCTTCACTTTCTTTCTAAGCTGCACCATTTGACCTAATGCACCCTTGGCTTTATACGGAGCGGCAAGCCATTCGGCACAAGTTGAAACATACGCACCCCCTGTACCGGTACCTGTTTCTACATCAATTCCACCAGTAGGAAATTTTTGAATATCTGCAAAATCATCTACAATTGCAAGTCCTACTGACTTAGCTACACCATTTACTGTAATATTCTCTACAGATATTGCCTTTCCATTTTTCCCCGAACGATATGGGATATTATCATCAATACTCTTCGTTCCATCCACATAAAATGGCATTACAAAAGCAAAAAGCAGGTTGGTCAAATAACGGGTATCAACATCTTTCACCTGGAAATTTCTAGCATAGGTTGCCCATTCAGGATAGTAATAGACTATCTTTTTCTTAGGAGTTCCTGTTACAGCTTTTGCGGTAAAATCAAAAGATTCAGCCTGATTTATCGAAGAATAATACTTGTATGCAGGCTCAAATACATAGCCATCCTTATGAGGGGTAATCATGTAATTACTTCCATTGGTCAATACCGGTGTTACATAATTTCCGCTTGCATCTGTAATAACACTGTCAGCTCTATTAGAAATCTTCAACGTTATTCCAGTTAACGGACTTCCACCAAGCAATATCTTTCCTGAAACACAAGTCGCTGCTTGTGCCGTAAAATTTAAACTGCTGTTTCCTGAAAGATTCGAGACTGTTTGAGGTGTAAATAATGAGCCGGAAATGAAGGGGGCTACAGTATAACTAAGATTCTGTTCCAAATTATAGAACGAATAATTGCCACTTACATCCGTAGCGGTTGTTGCTGATTTTCCACCAGATAAAGTAACAGAAACTCCATCAAAATTGCTTGTTCCATCAACTTTTTTGATGTTTCCAGAAAGAGTATAATATGAGCCGGAATATATTGCCGTGGAATTCTTGGTCAATGTATTGCCTGCAGCAACTGTAATTGCCAAATTATTTCCACTAAAAGTATAATTCGCTTTATTGAATGTGAGTGTATATGTTCCTGCCGAAGGGTTCAGCGAGTAACTTCCGTTTACATCTGTTGCAGTTGTATAATTTGTTGCTCCCAGTAAGCTTACTACAATATTTTGTACGCCTACATTACTTGAATTGGTCACAACTCCGCTAATTGTAGTTGCATTAGGATCGGTACCTATAATATCTGTTGCTATGCTTGCAGTACTCACGGGCAGAGAAAGACTTGAAGGGGCAAAAGTAAGAGGGCCTTTAGTGGCTACAACATTGTATGTTGCATTAGGTATTTTATCAATCGTATACTTGCCGGTGCTATCAGTAATGGCTTGATCATAATAAGTTGTACCATTCATCAAAGCAATATGACATCTGGCAATCCCATGCCCGGCAGTATTTTTCACATAGCCTGTAATAGAACTTGAGCCTTGACTCCTGGTTTGTAAAGTGAAATTATCAGGATAATAAGAATTCAATCGTTTATGAATCTCCGAGGTCATATCCCATGCTGAAAAAGAGTATGTACCAGAATATCCCCAAGCCGCATCAACTGCATCAACGCCCAATATATCACAATACCTTAAGTAGAATCCCAACCGGTCATTTGGCTCGTTAACATCTGAACGATTAGGTCCCGACTCCAAACCGCCATTAATAACATTGATAGTTACCGGAAAGCCGGGAGTAAGTTTATTGTTTATTCTTTGTGGATCAGTTGGAATCCACGCATTAACCATAACATCATGGCATGAAGGTTTTAGGTATATAAGACCCCACCCTCCCGTTTGTGGAGTCATCCAAAACCAAATGGAAGATTGATAAAAAATAGTTCCATCTTCCAATACTTTTTCAGGATTTGACAATAAAATATTTTTATCGCCCAACACATCCTGGCTAAATGCCCCGTAGTTATAGTTCCATGAAATTTGAACCGGACCTCGTCCATAATACGATTGTCCAGCTACCGGAGGATAATCGGCACTTCCGGAATCGCAATATTGACCAGTTATTGTTGGATTATATCCAAATTCGCGCGGGAAACAATAACCCCATGTATATCTTCCCACATAATCTGAGGCACCTGGGATATATCCACCCCACCCACCGGTAGTCTCATGCGAAGTATTTGCTAAAAAAGCAGCAAGTTCTCTTTTTCGTACATTAATATCACCTTCGTTACAAAACAGCGGGAATGCTGCAGCTGCATTTATTAAATTAGCATATGAAAACAATGCTTTATTAGCTGGATTTGTTGCAAACTCAGCATTCGTTGCATACGCATTCCTGTTCGGGAACATAGTATTAAACTGCGATTCGGAAATTAAATCGGCAATTCCGGTTGAGTACGACCGAACATAAATTAACAACAAAAGTAGTATTAGATTCGTCTTCATAATTCCTGAGTTTTATGGTGTACAATAAACAGACTCGTAAAACAGGGATAAATGTATTTTGAAGTTGCAGAAACTTTCCTTAGAATCTAATCAAACTATTTGTCAATGTGTTGACTTAAATGATTAGCAAAACGACTCCACATTGGTTCAATATTAATGGGGTTTTCCTAAGCCCCATTAATATTTTCGCAAAGTTGCGCCTTCGAGTTGCTTAAAACAATTTCTATCTCTCAAAAAATCACAACGAGTTTAACAATAGTTGTAGAATAATTTAAAGTTTTCTTGACTCACCTTTTAAATCAATTATTTGAAACTTACTTCTTCGAAACTTACAACAAACTCAACACGTCTATTTGCACTTCTTCCTTCCGGGGTTTCGTTGCTTGAAATTGGCACTGTATCGCCATAGCCAACTGTAGTAATCCGTTTCTTTTCAATTCCTTTTCTAATCAGATAATTACTCACTTCCTTCGCTCTTAATTCAGAAAGTTTTCTATTTATTTGGGAACCACCTTCATTATCTGCATGTCCTTGCACCTCGACTAAATATGTTGGGTTAGCAACTAGCACTCCCACTATTTGATCTAAAATAATATAAGATTGTTTAGTGGTAATGACAGCTTTTCCTGCTTCAAAGTTGATTCCCTTCAAAGATTTTTTATATAATGTCTTAATCTTATTCGGATCCGATTTAACTTTTGATGAACTCGTTGATTTAAAAGAACTTCGTTCATTAACCAGCTTGGATGAATCCTGATTAATCACCGGTTTGGACGAATTATGTTCATTAAGAGGCATAGTTGAACTATGATCAGTCGCTGGTAGTTCAGACGAATTTTGTACATTCACAGGTTTGGATGAATCCTGATTAATCACCGGCTTGGACGAATTAGGTTCATTAAAAGGCATAGTTGAACTATGATTAGTCGCTGGTAGTTTAGACGAATTTTGCACATTCACAGGTTTGGATGAATCCTGGTTAATCACCGGCTTGGATGAATTCTGACCATTTACTGATTTCGATTTAGAGTAGGTCTGTTTAGTCACTGACGTAGATGAACTATGGTCAGATACCGGTTTGTACCGATGCGCATGCTCACTCTGTTTGATTCCAACTTTCCAACGATCTTTCAACTGCCAGCATAAACCGACCTTCACTCCTACTGCCTGAAGGTTCACCTTCGTGAGTTGATCAGATACAAGAATGCCATTGTAAACTCTATTGGGTTGGTAAATCTGTTTTGTTTCAGGAGTTAATATGTTATTTAGACCATAGTTTATATACCCTCCCAGATAGAGATTTGTTTGTTTCGAGAGGGCAAAAAGACAACCTATATCTGCAATGCTTACATAAGCTGTCTTTAAAGATAAGTTACCGGAATAACTATTCATAATAGTCGAAAAACCATGTTGAGGCATGTTACTCAACTCCACATTCCATTGGCTATAGTAACCGGTTGTAACCATGGCACCTCCGGTTGTTTTATAATCGGCTGACACAGGAATAGAGACCTTAGCTCCCACAGAGGCTAAAAGGCCAATTTTTTTATTAAAAAAATGCCGATACTGAACCTCCAACGGAATCTCTAAAAATAAAGCATGCTGCTTTTCTTGCCAATTCTTATAGCTTGTACGGAACTCATACGCATCGCCATCAGTATCAACGTCCCGTGTGGTAGATAAATAATTCAGCGTTGAACACGCACCGTATGATTGTAGGTCTATACCGGTCTTTAATCCCCAATTAGGCAGAAAAAAATAACTATATGCAGCATCTATTGAATAACCGAAGCTTCCTTTTTCTGTTCCGTTCTTGAGGCTATATTCAAGATTATTTAATCCACCACCAATGTCAAAATGTAGATATTGTTTTGTGTACTGAGCTTTAAGAGTAGAAAAAATAAGCAAACTTACTCCTATTATGATCTGTTTTTTCATATTCGTTGTTTTTGAAAGAGATTTTCACCTGGTCTATTTTAGGTTCACAGGTCAATTCCTGTGAACCTTTATTTTATTATTGTTTGACAATTATTTTAAATACTCTATCTAGTCCGTCTACAGTAGTAACATGTCCAATATAAATGCCCTGAATAATTGGCAAATCCACTAAATTAAGTTGATTTACCTTATCAGAGAAGTACACTTTATTGCCAGCGATATCAAAAATAGTTAATACTGCATTCTCAAGCTCTTTAGTATTAAACCCAATTAATTCAATAGTACATTTTTGATCCATATTAACAGGGTTTGGATACACCTTCACTTTTTGAACCAACGGAATATTAAACTCCTTCTGACAAGTTTTAAGTTTTTGTCCATCTACAGTTGTTAGCTCTACTGAATACAATCCTGTTAAACCTTCAGGATCGCAATAGAACTGATTCGTAGCTCCTTCAATTGCCACACCATTTTTAAACCATTGATATGCCGTGAAACGTTTACTACTATTATCACATAATACGACATCATCAAACTTCTTAATAATATAACTTGTACTTACATTGATTGTGAACTGGAATGGATAAGTTATGCTTTCTATCCCAAATTTATCTTTGAATTGTAAATTGCCATGATATATTCCATCTGGAATTCCGTTTGGAACAGCAAATGTGAGTGTTCCACTATTTGAATTTGTTGATAAATCAGTATAACTAACATTCTGAATGCCGGCAGCAAGTGCAAGTGCATCAAAAGTGATTTTGTACTGAGTTGGCATTCCTGACAATAATGAATATCCAAATTCAACAGTCGTATTCTCACAAGCCTCTATTGGGCTCCCATCATTTATAGGATTTATCGCTATTGGCGTTTCAACTGTGATATTAACTGCAAAACTAGTGCTTCCATTAGCATTCGAAGCGGTAACCAAATAGTTAGCTGCTACAGTGGCTACACTCGGTGTCCCACTTATAATACCCGTAGCAACATCCATACTCAAACCACTTGGCAATGCAGGAGTTATCTTATAACTTGTTACACTTCCAATGACACTTGGAACAAGCGAACCAATTGCAGTTCCTGCTGCATATACTA
>JAUZOM010000083.1 GCA_030706465.1 Bacteroidota bacterium
AATGGCAATTATGATGGTTTGATAAAAGCAACCAACCTTTTCATGCAGGCCGATTCTTCCAATCAGCTTATTAACCAGTATAACGGCATCGGGTACAGCATGAACAAAGAGTACGACCGGGCCATTTACCGTTTGAAATCTTTGTTTCATCAGGGCGACAGTTCTTTTCTGACAAACTATTACCTGGGGGCATCGTACTTTGCAACCGGTGATTATGAAACGGCCTATGACCATTTGAATCTGGCCTACCGGATAGATTCTACCAACCAAACGCTTTATTATTTTCTTGGAAAATCGGCTATTTACTGCGGATACCAGCAAAAAGGAATTCAGATCTTAAACAACGGACTCACTAAACTCATTCCAAAAGACTCCGTCTTGTTCAATTATTATTATACTATTTCGCATGGGTACGGGGCGTTGGTCAACTATCCGGAGGAAATAAAATACCTGAAACTGTGCTACAAATGCAATCCCGGCTATAAACTGGCCCTTTACACGATAGCTGAAATTTACGATGCATCACTGAATGATCCCGTTGAGGCGATGGTATACTACAATCAGTTTCTGGCTACCCGTCCGGGAACGAAAACAAATGTTCCCGCGAATCCTCAGGGGGCTTCGTATTACAACGCCGTGGAACATCGGATTCTGGAACTGAAAACCGAACAGGAATCAAAGAAAAAGAAGAAATAAGCGTTCAACTCAAGCTTTGAGTAATGTCATTAATTTCAGTCCCGTTATAAAACAGTTCTATAATCACGGAGGATATGCCCTGGAATTAGACTTTCGTATTTGTTTGGTCCGTCTTTCGCTCACAATCCGTTCGGAGATGTTCCCTCTATATTCCGTATTTAGTTCGATCGGGAATACAGAGAGAACTAATACAAGTTACAACGGATTTATATACTGTTTAATCGAATTTTGCAGGATAGGTTGTGGCACATCCGTCATGCTGCCATTAAGAATCAATGAACTCTGATTTCCGATTGTCAATTTCCTCTTTCTGGCAAATATCCGGTTAATTCCGGCTGTTGAATAAGCTATAAACAACAATTCATCAATCAATAAGCTTACACTTTTTATAGTTCAGGCTCTGGACTCGTCGAAACGCAGGTTCCTCGAATTCCAGCCGTCACTCAGTCTTTGCGTAGAGGGGGTTCAGTTAGGGTTTAGTTAGGGTTCAGTTAGGGTTCAGTTAGGGTTCGGATAGGGTTCGGATAGGGTTCGGATAGGTATACCTATTCCAACCCTATCTGAAGTCTATCTGAAATCTATCCGATTCCACTTTAGACCTAAAACGGAAGCATATTAAGCTCCGATAAAGAGGATTAAAAGAACAAGGGAAATAAGATCCTGCTACCCTCCTTCTCTTACTTCTACTTTACTAAATTAAAAGAAAGCAAATAACTCTAACCACAATAGACACAATAAAACACATAAATTAATCAAAAAAGCACACAATAGTCAACTACATAACGATATTTTAAGATTATAAATTCAGGAAGATGGCTAAAAAAAATGAATTCTATTGTGAACTAACTAACTATTGAGGTTCGTTCTTTATTTTGATAAAGTAGAATTACTGAAATTAATTTTTGAGAGTTGACCTGTCCTTCCCCGGGTAATTCGTGCTTGTTTCCACAACCTATCCGGCAAAACCTCTGATCTAAAACCGGATGAAGACGAAAGGCAGGCTGCATTTACAACTTTTATTTTTCGTTCAAATCAGTGTGTCGAAAGGGAATTAGCTAACCGGAAGAATACCGCCGGGCCAGCTATCAGCAGGTATAATCGCCGGAGAAGTAGTCGGGATTGTTTTCTTCTCAAAAACGATTCACCGGTTGGTTCTAAGGGAAATCCTGCAAAAACGAGGTAAGAAACGAACCGGTCGAAAAAAACAGGCATGAAAATTGCTTCATTCCGGCTTTAATATTTCACTAAAATAAAATATAGTTGTACATTTGCTTTCGAATTAAACATCCGGCGCAAAATATCCTGTTGCCGGTTTCCTAAATTTAAATTGTCATCCATAAAATCTCATTAATGAAAATCCTCTCCAACCCGAAATTTACATTTTTCAACCGGACAGTTCTTATACTGTTAACGCTTATGCTCTCGTTTACGGGCAGGTCCCATGCTTTTCCACTGAAAAATGCCCATTATGAACAAGTCCTCCAAAACACCCCGAATGCCCCTGAAGATTCGGTATATTCTTTTGTAGATAAGATGCCTGAATTTCCGGGAGGAGAAAAAGAAGTAGTTCGTTTCTTAAGCCAGACCATGCGTTATCCGGAGGAAGCCCAAAAGAAAAACGAATATGGAAAAGTGATTGTCCAGTTTGTGATCGGCAAAACCGGGAAAGTCGAAAAAACAAAAGTACTTAAAGGAGTCTCCCCCGCGTTGGATGCTGAAGCCTTGCGGGTGGTCGGTTTATTACCCGATTGGACTCCGGGAGAACAAGACGGAAAGAAAGTGGCCGTATACCGCATTATCCCGATTCTGTTCCAACAGGTTTCGCCCGAAGATGCCTGGCAAATAACCGAAAAGACGGTAGTGGTGATTGATAAAGTACGGATGCCGGACAGTTTCAATCCATCGGTATTAAACTTCGACAAGTTTGCTACGGTAAATGTACTGAAACCATTTCCAGAAAAAGAAAAATCAAGATTAAAGTCAAAATACGGCAAACAGGCCGAAAACGGAGTCATTCTGGCCACGACCAATAAAAATGAAATCCAGTATTCGCTGCCCGATTCGACACTAGCCTCCCTGAAAAGTCAAGCTGCCGAATGTAAAGAAGAAGCTGTCCTACCGGCATTCCCGGGGGGTGAAGTAAAAATGCTGGGCTATATAGCCGACAGCATTCAGTATCCTTTTGTAGCAAAACGGACTAAAACTGAGGGGAAAGTGTTCGTCCGGTTTATGGTGGATACTACCGGGAAAGTGAGTGATGCAACCGTAGCCAGGTCGGTCGATTATTTTTTGAATAAAGAAGCAATACGGGTTATCAGTTCCATGCCAGCCTGGACACCGGGAGCACTGTGCGATAAGAAAATTAATTTCTACATTACAGTGCCGGTGATTTTTAAACTGGACTTACCAAAAGTTGAAAAGAAAGAATGGGAACGTACCGATAAAACTATCGTATTGTTGGACGGAGTCCGTTTGCCGGTATCCTTCAAACTGGAATGGCTTAAGTATGAGAACCTGGCAGCCTACAAGGTACTCCAGCCGACTACCAAAGAAATTACGAAACAATTACAGCATCAGTACGGCCATGACGCCGCCTATGGGGTCATCTTGATTGAAAGCCGGAAATAGCAACAATCTTATTCAATAACTATTGACGGCTTCACCTATAGTGAAGCCGTCAATGTAAGTAAGGGTTAAGAAATAATGTACTATTTATAGAACCCGACTTCTCCTTAACCCGGACAAGTCCGGACCAAAAAAGGCAGAACGCAACCGACCCAACTGGCGCAAATTTACACAAATTGAAGATGCCGATTTGCCGGTATAAAGACTGACAGTCCTTCGGTTTCTTTAGTACTTCAAATGGCTGACAGTTTGATCTCTATTTAAGTATTACGCCAAAAGATAAGCCAAACAGAGAGATAAGATGCTAAATTTCTCTTCCTTGGTGATGGACTTAGCTGAATGCTAAGAATGAAATTACAGGACATACTATTCGTCCAATTACTTAGTTGACCGGATTAAAAATAAACTTATTAGCATAATTTATCTGTTTTTATCTTTAAAGAGCGCGAACATTCAAAACCATTTTCAATGCCGGTTGTTATGCAATATCCAGCCAAAATAAGGGCTGGGGATTGTTTCACTAAATATTAACTATCATGACAGAAGATCGAATCATTTGCGGTTGCAACGATGTACACCGGTCGACAATTGAAAATGCTATTAAAGATAAGGGGTTACAGACATCACAGCAAATCATTGAAGAACTGTATGTACGAAAAGCCTGCGGAGCATGTGAAGATGACGTCCGTGAAATACTGACGGAAGTCAAAGGCAATTAACAGAAAATAAGAGGAAGGCGAAAGTTCTCGTCTTCTTTTAAATAATTAGCGGTTGTACGGGTTAAACCTATACAACCGCTTTTGTTTGGAAACTTATGTGTATTTTTGTACCATTAGCGGTGGCACGACTTTAAGTCGCACTACCACTAAGTAAGGCTCAGAAAGACATTATACCGGCACTAAAATGCTCTTATGAAACAAAACAAACCACATAAGCACAATAGAACGCATTAGAAATAAAATCGGTAACTTATGTGTCGTTTTAAGCTTATTCCGAAATCCGCGATTTTCATACCGCGCTTCCGGCTGTTTCTGGCTTCCCGGGCGGAATAAGAGGTTCTTAACCTAACCGCAGAATCTATTGTGTCTCGTGTGATTCATTTATCGTTTATGCAAAAATACCTCGACATACTCAAGCAATACTGGGGCTACGACCATTTCCGACCGTTGCAGGGCGATATTATCCGCAGTATTGCGTCGGGAAAGGATACCCTGGGATTGATGCCTACCGGCGGAGGAAAATCACTTACCTTCCAAGTACCTACCCTGGCCATGGAAGGGCTATGCGTAGTAGTGACCCCGCTTATTGCCCTAATGAAGGACCAGGTGGAAAACCTGAAAAAAAGGGGGATTGCTGCTGCTGCCATTTATTCGGGCATGGCGCATAATTCTATTTTGATGACGCTCGATAACGCCGTCTTTGATGCCTATAAATTTCTGTATGTTTCCCCGGAACGCCTGGCCTCGCCGATCTTTATTGAAAAAATAAAGCAAGCTACGGTTTGCCTGATTGCGGTGGACGAGTCGCATTGCATCTCACAATGGGGATATGATTTTCGTCCGTCGTACCTGCGAATTGCAGAAATAAGAGACCTGTTGCCCGATGTCCCGGTGCTGGCTCTTACCGCCACCGCCACCCCCGAAGTGGTGGAAGATATCCAACAACAACTGCATTTCAGGGAACCGAATGTTTTCCAGAAAAGCTTTTATCGCTCCAACCTGGCTTATGTCGTACGCACGGTTGAAAACAAAGATGAAAACCTGCTCAAGATACTAAACAATGTTCCGGGCACCTCCGTGGTCTATGTCCGCAACCGGAAGAAAACCAAAGAGGTGGCCGATTTCCTGAACCTGAATGGTATTGTGGCCGAGAACTTCCATGCCGGGCTGCGGAATGAGACGAAAGATGCCAAACAATCGCGTTGGATGTCGGGCGAGACCCGTGTGATGGTGTCCACCAATGCATTCGGGATGGGAATTGACAAAGCGGAAGTGCGTACAGTCATCCACCTGGATTTGCCCGATTCGCTGGAAGCTTATTTTCAGGAAGCGGGGCGGGCCGGACGTGATGAGCAAAAGGCGTACGCCGTATTGCTGTACAACAACAGCGATGCGACCAAAATGAAAAAACGGGTGGCAGATACATTCCCTGGAAAAGATATGGTGCTAAAAGTATACGAAGCACTGGGGAATTACCTGGAACTGGG
The DNA here is from genome assembly GCA_030706465.1 of Bacteroidota bacterium. Lineage (GTDB taxonomy): Bacteria > Bacteroidota > Bacteroidia > Bacteroidales > Paludibacteraceae > Paludibacter. Next base: position 5,528 of record JAUZOM010000083.1, read on the forward strand.
TGTCGGTTCGGGACTGGACGCTGTCTATGCATTTGATATCGGCGATTTCTGTACGAAATTCAGGTTGCCGGTTCTTATCACCTACAATTGCCTGAAGATATTGCAACAGGCCGGATACTTAGAACTAACGGACGAACAGGACAGCTCCTCCCGGGTCCTTTTTACCGTGGAAAAGGAGGATTTATACAAATTAAAGAATAATCCCGAACAGGAAAAGCTGATCTATATGTTGCTTCGTTCCTACACCGGATTATTCACGGATCCGGCATACATTGACGAAGAGACAATCGCCAAAAGGCTTCAATGGACACGCATTCAGGTTTACGACCAACTGGTCGGGATGGCCAAAGAACGCATCATCCAGTATATCCCGCGAAAGAAGACACCTTTCCTGACCTTTATCCGCGAACGTGAAGCCACCGAACGGGTTATCCTGAGCAAAGAAGCTTACGACGACCGTCGTGAACGCTATGTATCCCGTGTAAAGAGCGTGCTGGACTATGCGCAGGAAGAGTATATCTGCCGCAGTCAGATGTTACTGTCCTATTTCGGGGAAAAGGATGCCAAGCCGTGCGGTTGCTGCGATACCTGCCTGAAACAAAAGGAAACGCAGGTTACAAATGACGATTTTGAGGCCCTCCAATCGGCCATTAAACAGCTACTTGCTCTCGAATCATTACCGGTCAATTCGCTCATCAAAAAGCTGAATACCAAAGAAGCAAAAGCACTTCAAGTTCTTCGTTTTATGCTGGATAACGGACAAATAGAGGAAAACGAATGCCTGCGCCTGAAGTTAAAATAGACCGTTCAATCCCCTCCAAAAGAATTTTATCTGAGTAGCTGACCGGAATAATTTAGTATCAAATTAAGGAAATATTTTTACAACACACTCTGCAACGCGCTTAAAAAAGGTGAAAAACGTTGTACTTAAGCCGTTTTGATTTAATTGTAATTTAAAAAACCGTACCTTTGGAGACGAGAAATATCATAAGAACGGATTAATGTACAAAGAAAATAAATTGAATTATTTCCGCTGGAGTTTAGGCGACCGGTATGATGGTTGGCGATTACGAAAAGTGGACCCTATGTTTTCAGTAGCACCTTTTATTCTTAAATCGCGGGTGGACTCACAGGTTTTATTTGAAATTAAAGTGCCAATAGAACATATCGAAAAATTCATACGACTTCACAAAGAAGAGATTCCGGGTCTATCGATTATGCATGTGGTTATAGCTGCCCTGGTAAGACTCATGTCGCAGCGTCCCAACCTAAACCGGTTTGTAGTATGGCATAAAATTTTTGCACGTAACCACATGAACTTTTCCATTGCCGTGAAACGGTCATTGTCCGATACCGGTGAAGAAACAATCATTAAGCCTTACTTTTTGCCCGGCGACACATTACAGGATATAGTCCGGAAGACAAACCTGGAATTAGCCAACACCCAGAAAGACATTCAGGATAACTCAACCGATAGCCTATCGCGGATACTTGGATTTTTCCCTGACTTTATGTTGCGGAGCTTGGTTTTCGTCTTTACCTATTTAGACAAGATTGGGTTAATGCCCAGATCGTTTAATCACGCCAGTCCGTTTCATGCCAGCTTCTTTCTGACTAATTTAGGTTCCATTGGTATCGAATCAATCTACCACCACTTGTATGAATTCGGCACCTGCAGTTTATTCGTTGCCATGGGCAAAAAGACCAAAGAAAGCTTCCTTGAAAAAGACGGCGAAGTTAAGACGCAAAAAAGCATCCTGCTTAAATTTGTACTCGACGAGCGAATCTGTGATGGTTTTTACTATGCCCGGTCCATGCGCACGCTTGAGAAGATATTATCCGAACCCTCCGAACTATTAATTCCACCCAAGAAAGTATTTGTAGATGCCGGAGTTGGAAAAAAGAGAATTGACAAATAATTCATAATTATGAATTACAAATCAAGATGCTCACTATCAATCATAGTGACGGGTTTTCCCATTTTCTTTTGGATGATTTTGAAGTGATGCTGGTCTTCGGGAGTAACAAATGACATAGCTTCACCGGAAGACTCTGCCCTACCCGTCCGGCCGATCCGGTGAATATAATCTTTGGGTGAACGGGGTAATTCGTAATTAATCACATAGGGCAAGAACTGAATATCAATGCCGCGTGATATTAAATCGGTTGCTACCAATACACGCAGCTCACCCGCCTTAAATTTACCCAATGCTTCATTCCGGGCGCCCTGGCTCTTTTTACTATGGATAGCCGAAGCTTGTATTCCATTCTTACGAAGTTTATCGGCTACGTTATCTGCTTTGTAAACAGAAGAAGTAAAAACCAACACTTGTTTCATTTCATGGGTCTTAATCAGATAACGCAGCAACGGTCCTTTCTTTTCTTCCGAAACAAAATATCCCAATTGTTGGATCTTGTCGAAGTAGTCCTCTTCGGGTTCTGTTTTAATGACGACCGGATCCCGCAGTATGATTTGGGTTATGTTGGATACATCGTCCGTTAAAGTAGCTGAGAATAGCAAATTCTGGCGTTTTCGGGGCAAGAGCTTAAAGATACGGTTCATTTCTTCCTGAAAGCCAAGATTCAGCATTTTATCAGCTTCGTCCAACACCAATGTATCTATATCGGATAAATGAACTGCCTTCGACTCCACTAATTCCAACAACCGTCCCGGTGTGGCAACCAGGATATTGACTCCTTGCAACGCCATCATTTGCGGGTTGATGGAAACGCCTCCAAAAACAGCCAGGGTTTTTATCCGTTCGGGGAGACCGGAACTAAACAGAAGAAACACTTCGCTTACCTGAATAGCCAGTTCACGCGTCGGCACCAGAACCAACACATTGACATGCCTGTTTTTGGTGACCGGCTGGCCAAGCCTGTTCATGAGAATCGGCAATACATAGCTAACCGTTTTACCGGAACCGGTCCGGGCAATGCCCAATATGTCCTTTCTTTTTAAAATGGCTGGTATGGCCTCTTGTTGAATGGGATACGGTTGGGTATAATTTTGTACGGCTAACTTGTTTAATAAGCAAGGAGATAAACCTAAAGAGGAGAAAGACATAGTTGTTGGCATCTGGTGTTGTTGTGGAGTAACTTGAGGATATAAAGATACGGAAAATTTTCCCGGGAATAAAAAAACGGATATAACTCACTCAGAATAAACGATCCTAAATTGGATCAGATGAAAGAAACTGGTTTTTTCTTTACCACCTTTATAAAAAGAAGGGAGTTGTTTATTCAACTGATTTCCTTACCAAAAGGTGTCAGCGCCAATCCCGCCAACTTAAAATGTTGCCTGGCAAAAGGAATTCCAATAATCGTAATGGCAAATAAAACCCCGAAAACAATATGGGTGAGGCTAATCCAGAAACCTCCGATAAAAATCCAGATCAGGTTCATGATGGTTGACAGGCAACCGGAATTGTGCTGTTTAAGGCGTATTTCAACACCAAAAGGCCATAAAGCAACAATGGCTAGCTTCAGGGTCTGAATGCCGAAGGGGATGCCAATAATGGTTGCCATCAGCAGCAAACTTGAAATCAGATATTCAAAAGAAATAAGAATTCCACCGAAGACAAGCCAGATAATATTACCCAATAGTTTCATGGAACTTGACAAGAGTTATTGATAGTAAACATTTTAGATTATTAAGTCCTTAAAAGCATCAACTTTAGGAAAAGTTTATGCTATTCCTAAAAATCCGAATTCTCCATGCTTTCAATTCTTTTCCTCATTTCTTTGGAATAACAAATTTATGATTCTTTTTGAAATCATAAGAAACAATGATATCCCGGGCTTCAGTAAAAAATCATTCATTCTTATTTCTTCTGTAGTATTTTGGAAGCAATAAATGAAAACAAACCCAACACAAGTCCGGATATAATCCCAATAACCGGACCGGTGATCAACATCATTAGCCTGGGAGAATCGGGGACCGGCATCTTAACCATCATATCCGCTTCCTGAGGATGATTGGCCATGTAACTATGAAACAATAAAATATGAAGAGCCGTTATCCAAACACAATTAGCGATGCTAACCCAAAAACCGGTCATAAAATACTTTCCCGGGCTTTTTAAGGCAACATAATAAGCACAATAAACAAAGATTGCCAACCAGAAAAAGGGTTCAGCAGTTGAAGGAATCCAAAAAACAGTTGCAATAGCCATGGCCAATCCGAAGAGAGACAATCTAAAAATGAGACTGTAATTCATAGCATTAAACTTTAAGTGAGTGTAAAACCAGTATAAGCCAACTGCGCTGACAATTCAGGACCTGTGAAGATTTAGAATCCGGGGCTTGTTTTCTCAGACTTTTTTTTTATCCAACAGAAGGTAAATAATCGGCAGAATGCCCATTGTATTGAAAATGGCAATACAAATAAACCACACCAGGTGATTATTCCGAGCGGCTTTCCACATTCCGATCACCTTCCAGACAGAGTCCCAAAGCACACAAATAGCAATGAAAGGTATGAGCCACGAAAAGGTAACCATAAGTTGTTGTAATCTTTCCATTTTGAGTTAAATTTGAGTTCGTATTTTTTGAATGATTATTAAATCTGACACATCAACTGTTCTCTTAAATGTACGGATACCTAAAAATGAAAAGCCTTTTCTACAAGGATAAAACACAAAACACCACTTTTAGTTTAAAATTGCAACTGAATGTTTAAAATCTACATAACAAGACAGGCCTTCCGATTATGACATTCTGCTCTTAAAATCTTCGTACCCGAATTCACGTATAAGCTTAAACCGGTTTTCTTTTGTCCACATACCGATAGCGGGATGCGAGACACCGTTGAACATGGTTGTTTTTACCATGGTATAATGAATCATATCTTCAAAAACGATACGGTCTCCTGTTTTCAGTTCTTCCTCAAACGACCAGTCGCCATAATAGTCACCCGACAGACAACTGTTTCCCCCTAACCGGTAAGTTGGTTTGCCGGGAATTGCATCAGTTGCACCAACTATGGAGGGTTTATAGGGCATCTCCAGGCAGTCGGGCATGTGGCAGGCAAATGAGACATCGAGCATTGCGGTTTTTATGCCTTTATTTTCCACAATATCAATAACACTCGATACCAACACTCCGGTCCGCCATACAAATGCACTACCGGGTTCGAGAATAATTTGGAGATGCGGGTATTTTGCTTTAAATGCGTTTAATAAACCGATTAAATGTTCAACATCATACCCTTCACGGGTCATCAAATGACCGCCACCCATATTCAGCCATTTGATCTGCGGAAAGTATTTGCCAAACTTTTCTTCCACTACCTTCAACGTCTTCTCCAAATCATAGGAAGTCGATTCACATAACGTATGGAAATGCAATCCCTCCACTCCTTCGGGTAATTTATCACCCAGCAAGTCCGACACTATACCCAACCGGGAACCGGGGGCACACGGATTATACAGGTCGGTTTCCACATCGGAGAATTCGGGATTAATGCGTAGCCCGCAGGATATGTTATTGAATTGGGTTTGCGGATAGAACCGTTCGAACTGATTCAACGAATTAAACGTAATGTGACTGCTGCAATCCATGATGCCCGGAAATTCCTTGTCGGTATAAGCCGGTCCATACGTATGAGCCTTGCTTCCCATTTCCTCAAAAGCCAGACGCGCCTCGGCCAATGAACTGGCAGTAGAATATGGTATATATTCCCGTATAATCGGGAACACACTCCACATGGCAAAAGCCTTAAAGGCAAGAATAATCTCCACTCCTGCCCTTTTCTTTACTGATTTAATTAGTTCCAGGTTTTTACGTAAAGCGATCTCATCAAGAACATAACAAGGAGAGGGTATTTTTGAGTAATCCATGCTTTTATATTTTTGTTTATTCCAATCTAACTGTTATTGGAATTTCGATTTTAGTTCTTACTTTCTTATTTCTAAATTCACCGGGTTTCCATTTTGGCATTAATCTGATAATTCGAATTGCTTCACTATCACAAAACGGATCTAAATTGCGTGTGATCTTTATATTAGAAACACATCCATTTTTTTCTACTACAAATTGCACAAATATCTTACCTTGGACATCAATTTCGCCCATTTTTTGATAATTAAAATTGGAATAAATAAATTTATACATTGCGTCACGGCCTCCCTGGAACTCAGGATCTTTATCAACAATCGAATAAACTGTTGTATCTTCTGGCATAGCATAACTTTTGTGAACCTGTGCATAAAGACTTCCTGAAATCAGAATACATAACAAAATCAACAATCTGTTCATACCGGATCATTTAAAATTATTACAAAGATAATGATTTTAAAACAAAGTAGATATAATAAAGGCGTGACTTTGAGTCACGCCTTCACTAATAATAAACCTTTATGTCATTGCCATTAATTTTTATGCCAATTCAGTATATATATTACTCATTAATCATAGTAATCATTTAATCAAATAAATCATAGTTCAGACAATTACCTACAGTTCCAAATCCAGATCGTGCAATTCATGCGAGGGCAATCCTTGTTGGTTGAGTTGTTCCATAAACGGGTCGGGATTAAATTCTTCCACGTTATAGACTCCCGGCTTACGCCACAGCCCTTTGAAGAACATCATGGCACCAATCATAGCAGGTACACCTGTAGTATAACTTACGCCCTGGGCACCGGTTTCTTTGTAGGCTGCCTCATGGCTGCAATTGTTATAGACATAATAAGTAGTTTCTTTGCCATCTTTCAATCCTTTGATACGGCAGCCAATGGAAGTTTGTCCGGTATAGTTTTCTCCCAGTTCTCCCGGATCTGGCAATACCGCCTTCAGGAATTGGATCGGCACAATTTTCTGACCGTTGTATTCCACTTCATCAATACGGGCCATGCCGATATTTTGAATAACCCGTAAGTGGGTCAGGTATTCCTGGCCGAAAGTCATCCAGAAACGGGCACGTTTGATAGTTGGATAGTTTTTCACCAACGACTCCAGTTCTTCGTGGTAAATCACATACGATTCTTTAGGGCCTACTTCCGGATAAGTCAGGGCTTTGTGGATTTCGTGCGGTTCGGTTTCCACCCATTGTCCGTTTTCCCAGTATTTACCCCGTTGGGTTACCTCACGGATATTGATTTCCGGATTAAAATTGGTGGCAAAAGCTTTATGATGATCGCCGGCATTACAATCCACAATATCAAGGTATTGGATTTCGTCAAAATGATGTTTGGCGGCATAAGCTGTATAGATACTTGTCACACCCGGGTCGAAGCCACAACCCAATATCGCGGTTAGCCCGGCCTTTTCAAATTTATCTTTATAGGCCCATTGCCAGCTGTATTCGAAATGAGCTTCGTCCTTGGGCTCATAGTTGGCCGTATCGAGATAGTTTACTCCCGCTTCCAGACAAGCATCCATGATGGTCAGGTCCTGATAAGGGAGTGCCACGTTGATGAGTAATTCCGGCTTATATGCATTCAGCAGCTTGACCAATTCAGGTACATTATCTGCATCAACCTGTGCTGTTTTCACTTCCACGCCAAAGCGCGACTTAATATCTGCTGAAATTTTATCACATTTAGATTTGGTGCGACTCGCTAACATGATTTCAGTAAATACATCCGGATTTTGAGCCACCTTGTTTACCACCACGGTTCCCACGCCTCCGGCGCCGATAATCAATACTTTTCCCATTTTCTTAAAATGATTGAGATTAATTTTTGAATAATTATACGTTGATACAAAAATAGTTCTTTTTTATGAATCTGAAAGAAATTATTCTCTCTATCTTTTCACATCCTGACTCTTGTCCTGTTTCTTATATCTTGGTTCTTGAATCTTGGCTCCTGGTTCTTACCTATTGCGTTCTTACCTCTTACACCTGATACACCGTCGGGTCAAATCCTGCCAGTCCTTCTTTCCGTTCGGTGCAGGTACCGCACGTACCGCAATGAATTTCCTGTCCTTTATAGCATGAATAGGTATCTTCGAAAGGCACCCCTATTTCTTTTCCGATCAGTGCGATCTCGCGTTTCGTAAGGTTGGTGTAAGGGGCCAGGATCTGGCAATGGTTATACGTCCCGAGGCTAATGGCTTTACTCATTGTTTGGATAAACTCCTCCCGGCAATCGGGATAGATCGCATGATCGCCGGCATGGTTTGAGATCATCAGTTTATCGCAACCGATACTTTCGGCAATTCCGGCGGCAATACTTAACATGATGCCGTTACGGAAAGGCACCACGGTTTTAATCATGTTCTGATCTTCGTAATGGCCGTTGGGTATCTCCCCACCCGATTGTAACAGGTCGGAAACAAACCCCATCTTATTCATGTCAAGTTCAATCACGTGATGTTCTATGCCAAGTCTTTTACAATTTCTGGCCGCATATTCCATTTCCCGTAGGTTATGTTTCGACCCGTAATTAAAGGTCAATGCCCGGCGGATTCGATCGGCATGTTGGTAAAGAGCCACCGAACTATCCATTCCACCCGAATATAATATTACAATATCTTTCATTTCATTATTTTTTTTGGAGCACAAAAGTAGTCAAAACACGGCAAATTTCCGCTAATACAGTGACTTTTTGTTAGTACGGTTACAAATGGCAGTTTTTTTGTATTTTTGCAATGAAATTAAACTGTAAGACTTTCTACCTGAATAATGAACCCTCCATCAAATAAAGTACTCCCTGCCGAATGGGCTGAACAAGAATTTGTTCAACTTACCTGGCCTCATGCCGGAACTGATTGGGCTACGATGCTCGACGAAGTAAACCAATGCTTTGTCAACATTGCCCGTGAAATTATAAAACATGAAAACCTACTGATTGTTTGCAACGATACCGATGAGGTAGAACAACTGTTGGGCGACACTGATTTATCGAATATCACTTTTGCCGAAATGCCCACCAACGATACCTGGGCGCGCGATCATGGCGGAATAACCGTATTGGAAGACGGAAAACCGGTCATTTACGATTTCACGTTCAATGGTTGGGGTATGAAGTTCGCCGCCAATTACGACAACCTGATTACACGGAAGCTCTACACGGCTGGGATCTTTGGTGATGCCGGCCATAAAAACTGCTTTAATTTTGTGCTGGAAGGGGGGAGTATCGAATCGGACGGGGAAGGAACCTTGCTGACTACAGCCGAATGCTTGCTTTCCGATAACCGGAATAATCTATCCGAAGAGGAAATCGAAGCAAAACTGAAAGAGTATTTTGGACTAAAACAAGTACTCTGGTTGAACCATGGTTATCTGGCGGGCGATGACACAGACAGTCATGTAGATACGCTGGCCCGGCTTTGCGACAGAAGCACCATTGCCTACGTAAGATGTGAGGATCCGGAGGATGAACATTATGAGGAATTGAGGAAAATGAAAAAAGAACTCCGTCAGTTCAGGACATCCGATGAAAGGTATTTCAGGCTTATTCCCCTTCCCATGGCCGATGCGGTATATGACGACGGGGAACGTTTACCCGCTACCTATGCCAATTTTCTGATCATTAACGGGGCTGTACTGGTGCCAACTTATGATTCGCCGAAAGATGAAATAGCCATACAACAATTGCAAAAGGCTTTTCCTGACCGGGAAATAGTCGGAATAAATTGTAACGCGCTCATCAAGCAACATGGTTCGTTGCATTGCGTAACGATGCAGTACGTTTAATTTCTTTTCCATACAAACTTTTCCAAAGTTTGTATGGAAAAGTTTGTATGCAATTCATAACGCGCAGCAAATAACTATTAATAACGCGTAGCAAATAACCATTCATAACGTCGCAGACTAATAACCGTTTAATATGAAAACAGCTTTAATCCAACAATCCAACACATCCGACCGGGCAGGAAATATCGCCAAACTGGAACAAAACATCCGCAAATGCGCGGCACAGGGTGCCGAATTAATCGTGTTGCAGGAACTGCATAACGGTTTGTATTTCTGCCAAACGGAAGATCCTGCTGTATTCGAACTGGCTGAAACCATTCCCGGCCCATCAACAGCATCTTTTGGCAAACTGGCAAGAGAACTCGGCGTTGTATTGGTGCTCTCGTTGTTTGAGAAACGGACGGCAGGATTGTATCACAATACCGCCGTGGTGATTGAGAAGGATGGAACAATAGCCGGCAAATACCGCAAAATGCATATACCCGATGATCCGGCCTACTACGAAAAGTTTTACTTCGCACCCGGTGACCTGGGGTTTGAACCTGTTCAGACCTCCGTCGGGAAACTGGGGGTATTGGTTTGTTGGGATCAGTGGTATCCCGAAGCTGCCCGTTTAATGGCTATGGCCGGTGCGGAAGTGTTGATTTATCCGACAGCCATTGGTTGGGAAAGTACGGATACGGACGATGAGAAACAGCGTCAGACGGATGCCTGGATGATCTCGCAACGGGCCCATGCCGTTGCAAACGGGATTCCTGTTATTTCGTGCAATCGTACCGGCTACGAGCCCGACCCTTCGGGCGTAACCAATGGTATCCTGTTCTGGGGAAATAGCTTCATTGCCGGTCCGCAAGGTGAGATACTCGTACAAGCAACAAATAACAATGATGAGAACCTTCTTGTTGATCTCGATTTGTCCCGTACCGAAACCGTCCGTCGAATGTGGCCTTTCTTCCGCGACAGGCGGGTGGATGCTTTCGGTGACCTGACTAAGAGGTGGCGGGAAGAATGACCGGCTGCCTTGAGTCTGCGGTGATACGGTGATTTATTCAGGAACTGCCAGCCTTAGCTCTGTTTGTCAGACAAATAAAAACTGCATGCTCTTTTTAATCTCCGGTTAGACGGACAATTAAGCACTCACTGACATCCTCTTCCCCGGAAGCGGAATTATTTCTCACAGACTTGATTATACAATTCCACAAGCCTTAGAATACTCTTAAACGCTTTCAACTCCGGAGTTTTGTTTGCTTGCTCTGCGATCCAGGGGCAATCGGCAAACAACTGCGGCCAAAGTTTATCGTAATTTCCTTTATCAACCTTGGTCAGGGCACCTCCATCCTTTTCAAAATAATAACTTGAATACGTAGTCTTAGACTTAATGACATTCGTTGTTGCTTCAATATCCGGCCCGATCTGAAGCCCTTCATCACCGGAATAGCCAAGACTGATTCCTCTTATTTTTGATTTTGTCTCAACCGTCTGGTTTGTGAAACGCATGCTTTTATTATCCGCAAATACAGTAATCCTTCCCGCTTCAAACCGGTTCATAAAAACCATAACTCCTTTTTTAGGAGAATGCCTGCATTCGTAATAATCCCAGCAAGCCGGATTATTATCGGCATCTTGCTCCGTGAAAGACTGTGTATTAATACCCATTCCCTTGACATTCGCTGCATTGTAAACGGTTTTCACTTTATCCTGTCCGATAAAGGTGATTTGCGACATGTAGTTTTCCGTAAATTTATTATACCTGATCTTACCCCAGGTAATATCTCCCGTATGCGAGATAATAAACCCCTTCAATGCAATGATTGGAATCATTCCACTCCTTACGGACTGGCTGTACAGGTTGAAAGAGCCGGTCAGAATCAGGACAGCCAAAAGCCTTAGGCAGCTTAAATTAAAAGGCAGTTTACTTCCGCCAGTTGTTGAAAAAAATCTTGTTTTAACATAGGAAGGTTTAGTTTTCATAGTATCCCGTTTTTTAAATGGAAAATTGTTTTGCATTCAGGGAGCGCACCTGCATAGAACAAAAAGCATGAAAAAACGATTTAGGCAATAAAATTCAGTCCGATCTCCGGAACTACACCGATTATTTGTAAAGACCGGTTATGCGTTTAATCTTCCGGGAGTTCTTTTTAGTGAGATAGCCGTATTGGAATGTCCCGGCTCTCCGGAGTATTTATGACTTTGGAAATCACAAATTGCCGGTAACTAAAATACAGGTACCCGCATTTCTTAATACTATTTTACTAAATTTAAACAAAACAAATAATTCAAACCACAATAGTCACACTAGGACACAAAAACAAAATAAAAAAAGACACAATAGTCAACTATCAATCTTTACTGTAAGATGGTAAACTCAGGAAGATGGCTGAAAATATTAATTCTATTGTGAACCAGTGTGTCTATTGTGGTTCGTTCTTTATTTTGGTAAAGTAGAATTAAAAACAATACAAAATAAATTTAAAATATTTCGGTATAATACAACAACATACCAGGAGTTTAAGTTCATTGTTCTCTCTTCCCTGTATGCTTCCGTTTTAGGTATAAAGTGGAATCGGATAGATTTCGGATAGGGTTTAGTTAGGGTTCGGATAGGTATACCTATCCGAACCCTAACTAAACCCTATCCGAACCCTAACTAAACCC